>NZ_JAWYAJ010000205.1:0-14097 GCF_034124845.1 Robinsoniella sp. | reverse complement strand
GATTGTAAAAGGAGAAAGCGGAAGAACTTTTGGGCTTTCCCTGTTTCTGGGGCTTTATTGTAACTATTATATTGGCTTTATGCTGTGTTTATTTTCCTGCCTGTATTTTCTGGTGCAGTGGATTGCAGCAAAGAGATTTACCATCAAGGCATTTTTTAAATCCGGTATTAACTTTGCATGGTATGCACTGCTCAGCGGTGGAATGGCAGCTCTGGTTCTGATGCCGGCTTACCGGGCACTGGGAATTACGGAATCCATGGATGACAACGGATTCCCGGATAAGATTAAGTTCTTCACCAGCACAATTGATCAGCTCACCAGCCATTTCGCATTTGTGGAACCCATTAACATTGCGGATGACCAGGCTGGGGTAAATGCATACTGCGGCGTCATTATTCTGATTCTGGTGGTGCTTTATGTACTGGATAAAAAAGTAAGCCTGCGGGAACGTATTTCAAAAATATTGCTCTGTGCACTTTTGGTGCTGAGCTTTAATTTCAATATGCTTAACTTTGTGTGGCATGGATTCCATACTCAGAACGGACTGCCAAACCGTTTTTCCTTTATTTATATCTGCTTAATTCTGGTCATGGGGTACGAAGCGTTTACTCATGTAAAGAATATGCATGTAGTTAAAATCATCATATCCTGCCTGGTGCCTATAGGGTTTGTGGTCTACTGTATGATTACAAAGGCAGGGGAACGGGATCTCTATGTCTATCTGGTTACACTGGGACTGCTGGTAATTTACAGCATCTTGCTATTGCTTTACCGTTTTATCCGCCTGCGTGCATTGATTGTGTCAAACGCAGTGCTGGGAGTCATGCTTGCAGAAATGATTACCATGGGAATCTATGGTGTCTGCAGCAATGGAACGGTAGGAAGAAGTACGTATTTAGATGAGCAGAGCGCTTATAAGAAATTAATGGCTGAACAGGGAGATAAAGATTTTTTCCGAAGTGAAATCGACAGCCAGAGAATGCGCAATGAAACAATGTTCATGGGCGGTAACGGCGTCGTGCTGTTTTCATCCACAATGCCTGCAGCAACGGTCAATATGTGTAAAGGTATTGGTATGGAGGCACGAACCAACAAGAATGGTTATAACGGAATGACAAAATTGTTCAGTGATGTATTCGGTGTCCGTTATCTGGTTTCCAAAGCCAATTCCGATACTCTTTATAATATGAACCGTGTTGGTTTTGAAGAGCCGCTGGCACTTTATAAAAATGAAAATGCACTGTCACTTGGCTTTATGGTAGATCCTGCGATTAAAGACTGGCAGATCGAAGGACTGGTTCCAATGGAAATACAGGATCAGTTTGCAGGACTGGCTACGGGCAGCGAGCCTATCTATACGCTGAGAGAAGAGTATGACATTGAAGAAGGACCAACCTATATTATCCGTCTGCATCCGGGAGAACAGACCTACCTGGAATTGACCTCCAATGTAGAAAAACTGGTGATCAAGACACCTCAGTACGAGAAGACAATCAATGGGTATAACAGTAACCTCTTTGATCTGGGAAGAGTAACCGAGGACGGCAAAGCAAATGTCACCATCACTTATAAAGAAGGAAATGAAAATCCGGTGGGAGTCCGTGTCTATACCTGCAAGGATGAAGACTATAACAGGATGTATGAGAAGCTTTCCGCTAATCAAATGAATGTAACAACGGCGGAAGACGGAAAGATCAGAGGAAATATTGATGTAAAAACAGCTGGAACCCTCCTAACCTCAATTCCATATGATACCGGATGGAAAGTAAAAGTTGACGGCAAAGAGATTAAGACGTATGCGGTTGGTACTGCACTTATGGGATTTGACTTAAGTGAAGGACAGCACGAGATTACCATGGACTTTACACCCGAAGGCCTTTGGTCAGGAAGCTTTATCAGCATTGCCAGCATCGTTTTGTTTATGGTTACCATTATGCTGGAAGGCAGAAGCAGAAGAAAAAAAGGGTTACTGCCTGGAAATGAAGAAGAAGACCTGGATGACCTGGACGAAGACGAGATTTCTGAAAATGAGTATCAAAGCATGACCAGTGATTACGAAGAAGATGAGCCTGGGGATAGCTATGAAGATGCAGGGAAATCTGAATATGTAGAAAGATATGGAGCTGCAGGCGAATACGAGGATGAGGAAGAGTATGAACCTGTGGGGGAGTCTTGGTATGAGGAAGACTATGATCCTGCGGTGGAAGAATCTGAGTATGAGGAAAGCTATGAATCAGCGGTTGAAGAATCTGAGTATGAGGAAAGCTATGAATCAGAGGAAGAAGAATCTGGATATGAGGAAGGCTATGAATCAGAAGAAGAATCTGGATATGAGGAAAGCTATGAATCACCTGATGAAGAATTCCAATATGAGGAATCTGGAAAATCTGGAAATAATACTGGGAATCAGTAAGATTATGCGTCAGCAGATGAATCTGAGTATATGAAAAGCAATAAGCCTGTAAAAATTGGACAGGCGAGAAAGCAATTTAAAATACGCTCTGGAGTTTTATACGATACATTTCAAATATGGTTCAAATATACAGGAGATTCAGCTGTGTATTTGAACCATAAATTTATAAAAATTTCCGGCAGACGGCGATGAAACTAAAAGAAAGAGAAGAAGTTAGATAAATACATTTGATACATCAGAGAAAGAGGGTAAATCACGTTATGAATATTACATTTTCCAACAAAGCAGATATGTTTGAAGCAGGAATATTTGCCGTGCTCAATGAAAAAAAGGAAGCGTTAATCAATCAAGGAAATAAAATCTATAATCTTTCGGTAGGTACACCGGATTTTAAAACCGCTCCACACATCGTAGAAGCCGTATCTGAGGCTGCAAAAGATCCGGGTAACTACAAATATGCCCTGGTGGACATTCCACCGCTCATAAAGGCTGTACAGGACTTTTATCAAAAGAGATTCCAGGTTGCACTGGATGCAGAAGAGATCATGTCAATGAATGGTTCCCAGGAGGGGATGGCACATTTTGCCTGGACTCTGTGCAACCCTCAGGATGTGGTGCTTGTGCCGAATCCCGGGTATCCTATATTTAATATCGGTCCATCTCTCTGCGATGCAAAGACCGTTCAATATCCCTTATATAAAGAAAACCACTTTTTGCCCCGCCTGAATGAAATCCCGGAAGAAACAGCAAGAGCTGCAAAATTCATGGTAGTTAGTTATCCGGCAAACCCGGTCTGCGCTGTGGCACCGGACAGTTTCTATGAAGAGCTGATTGCATTTGCCAAAAAGTATGAGATTGTGATCTTACATGACAATGCATATTCCGATATTATCTATGGAGGCAGAAAAGGGGGCTCCTTTTTGCAGTTCGACGGGGCAAAGGAAGTAGGCGTTGAATTTTACTCCCTGTCAAAATCCTTTAACTATACCGGTGCCAGAATGTCTTTTGCCATTGGAAATAAAAAGATTATCGAGAAATTCCGAGCAGTCAGAACCCAGATCGATTACGGCGTATTTCTACCTGTGCAATATGGAGCAGTGGCGGCATTAAACGGACCGTTTGAGATGGTGGAAGAGCAGTGCAGGGAATATGAAAGAAGGAATCAGGCACTTTGCGGTGGACTTCGCAGCATCGGATGGAATGTACCGGACAGCGAGGGAACCATGTTTGTATGGGCGGCATTGCCGGAGGGATATAGCAATTCCAATCAGTTTGTTATGGAACTGATGGAAAGATCCGGTGTTATCTGTGTACCGGGCAGCAGCTTTGGTACTTTGGGGGAAGGTTATGTGAGATTTGCTCTGGTGGAGAATGTGGAGCGGATAGAGGAGATTGTGGAGAGTATAAAGGTTAGTGGGATCATATTTGATTCAAAAATATAGAAATACATATAACATTGATTTTCAGAGTAATACGCTCCCGGAAGCATTCACAGCTTTCGGGAGTTATTTGTAAAAGATTGATAAATTAAATTTCAAAATGTAATCCACCGTTTAAGATATTTTTTAGGTATTGAGAAGTGTAAGGGACATAGTCACCATTTGATAGGTGAAATGTTTTTGTGTCTTTGTTGATATTGCTGACATGCAATATGTTAATAATAATAGATTTTGAACACCGATAAAAATTTGGATTACGGGATAAGGAAGCAGCTAGTTCTTTTAAAGTGCCGTAGATGCTGTTTTCTTCCGTTGTAGTATGTATGAGTAATTTATGGCTTTCGTTTTTTGAAGTTTCTATGTATATAATATCGTCTGTATCCAAATAGATTCGCTGGCCTCCACATTTAACGGGTAATAATTCATTTTTCTTAAGCTTAAGTATTTCATAATTTTTATTAACAGCTTCAATACATTGACATATGCGAGCAGATAATTCGTCTGCCTGGCACAAAGGTATAAAATCCATTGCTTCTATCTTATACTGGAATGCAAAATAACATAACTCAATCTGTGACGTTATGAAAACAATATAACAACGTGGGTCAATTTTACGTATATTCTGAGCTAATTGAAATCCGTTTCATATAGTATTGAAGTTAGTCCCTATGAAATACAGACCTAAATGAGACGGGGATTTTGTTATGTATGTTAATAAAGTTTGGGGAGATTGTGTTTTAAATAAAATAAACATTTTTAAGTTCGTTAATAATAGGTGATTTTTAATTATTTGATGCCACTTATCTAAATTATCAGGTTTAATATCGCATAAAAAAATAGGTATCATATAACCCCTCCCTTTTGTTATCCAGTAATAATGTTTCAGGTTCTTATTTGGCATTATAAACTTTGCCAGTATTCTTTAAGAACCATGTGATTTTAGAAAAACTGGCTTTCCTTTAAAAAGCATATAATCATACTGCAAAATTGTATAAATTGAGTGAGCATAAAACTATTATATATATATTAATATGAACGAATCTGTTTATCAATTAATTTGCGTCGACAAATAATGACAAAAAACGATTTAAAATATACTTTATAGCATGTTGGACGAATTTTATTTTCATAAAAATGTATGAAATCAAGATATAATGTGGGAAAAATGTGATAAGAGAGTGGATATTAAGCATGAAGACAGTAAATTTTTTTGAAGACAGGATTTATTGGTGAAAAGATATAGATTATTACAAAAATATTCATAAGGCAGAAGACGTGTTATAATAAATCTATAAAGTAAGAACGTTTACATGAGAGATAAGGCGTTTTTAGTGATTTGCAATGTAGACCATCCTTAGATTTCACTTTAGTGAAATAGAATCTAATATTGTGGAGCGTACGGCTGCAATATAATAGTTATTAACGTAAACAATATGCAATAATTGGAAAGGGGGGAGATTTGGATATTCTGTTACTAATAGAATAAAGCATCTTATTTAGAAATTGGTAGGGAGGGTTAAGCATGATAAAAAGAATATGTAAGTTAGTAAGTTTGATACTAATAATAGCGTTATGTTTTAATATAACTGCATTTGCATATAATAGTGACACTCATATAAATGCAGTTACTGGGGAAACTGAGCAAAGTCAAAAGCCTGATCAGAGTTAATTTACTGGAGCGTGTTTTGAAATTCATTTTCATCAGATCTCAGGAATGAATTTTAAAACACGCTCCAGCATGGCATTATTTACTGTAGAGATTTTGTATGGTTTTTAAACATAAGTATCGGGTCATTGAGCAATTCACTTTTTTGAAGTTGTGAAACCAAGGGAGAGGATACATTGTGAAATATAAAGAAAAATATAAAGGTATATGTATTCATCTTAGTTCACTGTTAGTATTATTTACATTTATTTCATTTCTGTTCATATTAAAAGAAGTAAATAATAATCTTAGAACAATAAATAAGAGTGAATTTGATACTATACAAATAATAGATAGTGTAGGGAATAAATATAGTTCCTCTTCAAGTAATGAGATAAAAGCTATTAAGGAGGTATGTAAACTACAGTTTTTTTATCCGGTTAGTATATTTAAGGGGCGATATGTATCAAAAAAAGAGCCTTATATTATTTTTTTTATAAATAAAGGTAAAATAATAGGTTCCATAACTTATTATAAAAAAGAAAAAAAGTTTTTTGATGGTTATTTCTGTCGCCCTATTCATAAGGAGATATTTAGATACGTTGATGATATTATAGAAAATGGACAGGAAAATAAAATATTAAAATTGGAGCAAACCAACCATACTGGATTTTAACGGTTACGGAGACTATAAAATTTATTAATAAAAATAGTCAGATAAATTTCCGACATATTACTTAGTGTTTATGGATTGTTTTTATTGTATCTATATGACCTATGAAATCTGTTAAAAAATAGAATATATTTTTACATAAATCCCATAGTAAGAGAAATCCATCAAAAAGAGGGCTTGAAATAAAGCCCTCTTTATTGTATTATAGGGAGTAAAGTACAGGCCAAATAAAATGACTTTTATAAATCGGTACATCAATACCGGATAGCCGGTCAAATTGCTGGTCTATTTTTCCGGTTTAAGGGTATATATGGTACTGGATATAAAAACAGATTAGGGGTAAAAAGTGAATCAGGATTTGTATAATCAGTTGTGTGAGATTGTTGGAAGTGACAATGTACATGTAAATGAAGAAATGAAGAAACATACCACATTCCGAATTGGAGGTCCGGCGGACTTTTATGTGCTGCCTCATTCCAAAGATGAAATTGGACGTGTGGTACAGGTGTGTAAGAACGCCGAAGAACCGTTTTATGTCTTAGGGAACGGCAGTAATCTTTTAGTAGGCGACAATGGTTATCGCGGTGTCATTATTCAAATATTTAAGAACTACAGTGATATTATAATAGAAGGAACTCAGATAACGGCAAAGGCTGGGGCACTGTTGTCAAAAGTGGCTAAGAAAGCCCTGCATGCGGAACTGACTGGGTTTGAATTTGCATCGGGAATTCCGGGAACAATCGGCGGTGCCGTAGTGATGAACGCAGGTGCCTATGGCGGTGAGATGAAAGACGTAATTCTTTCTGCTACGGTTATGACCCAGGAAGGCAGAATTATAAAACTGTCCAACCAGGAACTTCAGTTAGGGTACCGGACCAGTCTGGTAGCCAGACAGAACGATATTGTGCTGGAAGTAAGACTCGGATTAAAAAAAGGAAATCCGGATGAAATCCGAGACCTTATGGAAGAGTTAAAAAATAAAAGAGTTACAAAACAGCCTCTGGAATATCCCAGCGCCGGCAGTACGTTTAAACGGCCGGAAGGGTATTTTGCCGGAAAGCTGATTATGGATGCGGGACTTAAAGGATTTTCCGTTGGAGATGCCCAGGTTTCCGAAAAGCATTGTGGATTTGTGATTAATAAAGGGGATGCTTCTGCCAGAGACATTGTGGCACTGATGGATGAAGTTACCGGACGTGTGAAAGAACAGTTCGGTGTGACATTAGAGCCGGAAGTGAAGAGATTAGGAGAATTCTAAGGATGAGATTCGTTATTGTTACGGGAATGTCCGGGGCGGGTAAGAGTACGGCACTGAAGATGCTGGAGGATGCTGGTTATTTTTGTGTAGATAATCTTCCGATTCAGCTCTTGCGTAAATTTGCAGAACTGGCCTGCACTCCGGGAAACGAAATCAGCAAAGTGGCAATGGGCGTGGATGTGCGGAATGGCCGGGCATTAAAGGAACTGGAACATGTATTGGAGTCAATGGTGATAGAAGGCTTTCATTATGAGATCCTCTTCCTGGATGCGGCAGATGCAGTTCTTGTGAAGCGATACAAGGAAACCAGAAGAGCCCACCCACTTGCAAAAAATGGCAGAATAGATAAAGGAATTGCCGCTGAGCGGGAACAACTGGTATTTTTAAAACAGCATGCCGATTATATCCTGGATACCAGCCAGCTGCTGACCAGGGAACTGAAGCTGGAATTGGATAAAATATTTGTGCAGAACCAGGAATTTAAAAATATTATGATTACAATCTTATCCTTTGGTTTTAAATATGGGATACCCAGTGATTCTGATCTGGTATTTGATGTACGGTTCCTGCCAAATCCCTTCTATATTGATGAATTAAAGCACAAGACCGGAAATGACAGGGAAGTGCAGGATTATGTTATGGGTTATGACATAGCACATGAATTTTTAAAAAAACTGACTGATATGGTGGGATTTCTCATTCCAAACTATATAATAGAAGGAAAAAATCAGTTGGTCATCAGCATCGGATGCACGGGAGGGAAGCACCGTTCCGTTACATTGGCAAACAGACTGTTCGAGACCCTTGGTCCCAAGGATGAATACGGACTGAAAATTGAACACAGGGATATTAATAGATAAGAAGGTGTGTTATGTCTTTTTCAAGCGATGTCAAAGAAGAATTATCAAGACAGTCCAGCAGCGCGAGACATTGCCAGATTGCTGAAATTGCCGCCATTATTAGTATGTGCGGCGGGATATCCATCTCCAGCAAAGACAAATACAGTGTCAGAATCCAGACAGAAAATATCGCAGTCGCAAGAAAGTACTTTACTTTATTGAGAAAAACCTTTAATATAGAGACGGAGGTTTCCATCAGGCAGAATATGTCTGTAAGAAAAAGCCGCGTGTATATAGTTTTGGTAAAACGACATGAAGATTCACTTATGATTTTGAAGGCCGCCAAGCTCCTGAATAAGGATATGGAGGTAGAAGAAAATCTTTCCATCGTGAATAATATGGTGATTCAGAACACATGCTGTAAAAGGGCATTTATAAGAGGCGCTTTTTTGGCGGCAGGTTCGATCAGTGATCCGCAGAAGTTTTATCATTTTGAAATTGTCTGCACGACCATACATAAGGCAGAACAGCTGCAGGCGATTATAAATAGTTTCGGACTGGATGCAAAAATTGTGGCCAGAAAGAAATATTATGTTGTCTATATTAAAGAAGGCGCACAAATTGTCGATATATTGAATATCATGGAGGCACATGTGGCACTTATGAATTTAGAGAATGTCCGGATCTTGAAGGACATGCGCAATGAGGTGAACCGGAAGGTAAATTGCGAAACCGCTAATATTCATAAAACAGTCAGCGCAGCAGTAAAACAAATTGAAGATATAAAATATATTCAGTCTACGGCAGGATTTGAAAGTTTATCCGAAGGATTGGCTGAAATGGCAGAACTACGGTTGGCCCAGCCGGATGCGACACTAAAGGAATTGGGAATGTTGTTAACACCTCAAGTTGGAAAATCAGGAGTAAATCATAGATTGAGAAAATTAAGCAATTTAGCGGATGAGCTAAGAGAGAACAAGGAGGAGAAACATTATGATTAAAAAACCTATCACAATTCAGATTCCAAGTGGATTGGAAGCACGGCCGGTAGCACTTCTGGTGCAGGTGGCAAGCCAGTACGAGAGCGATATCCATGTAGAATGTGGTGACAAGAAAGTGAATGCAAAAAGTATAATGGGTATGATGACTTTGGGCCTGGTTGCAGGTGAAAATGTTAATGTCATCGTAGAAGGCAGCGATGAGCAGGAAGCTATGAACAATATCGAGAAATATTTAAGCAGTAAATAATGAAATGAAACTGGTACAGTATAATTCTATTGTACCGGATAAACATGAAATAGGGGAGTCGGGAGAACCCGGCTGAGAGTAAACTACACCAATGTTTAGACCCATAACCTGATCTGGATCATACCAGCGTAGGGAAATATACCAATGGAGCAGTTTTTGCTAAGTACAGATAAAATTGCAGCTGATTGATAAAACCCTATCGTGAGATGGGGTTTTTATTATTTAAAATCATATAAGAAATGGAGAGAAGAAAGATGAATGCAAGTGTAGCGATTCAAACATTACCGAAAGCTAAAAATGATGAGGAATTAATCCGTATTGTAGATGAAGTAATTGCGTATATTAAAAGTACAGGTTTAAATTATTACGTAGGACCTTTTGAGACTGCAATTGAGGGTGATTACGATGAATTGATGGATATTATAAAAGAGTGCCAGCATATTGCGATCCGCGCGGGTGCACCGTCTGTTGCGGCATATATTAAAGTTTCCTATAAACCGGAAGGAGATGTACTTACGATTGAAAAGAAAGTTACAAAGCATCACCAGTAAGCTGTACTGTATCAGTGCAATTCTGGTTTTACTTATCCTGTGGCAGGCGGCATCTTCGTTTGAACTGGTGCCGTCCTTTATGCTGCCGTCACCGATGGCAGTAATCCGGGCATTTGTAAGTGATTTTAATTTATTAAGGATGCACTTGGGGACAACCCTTGTGGAAGCTTTTCTGGGACTTGGGATTGGAATCTTAACCGGATTTTTAGCTGCCTTATTGATGGACCGTTTTGAAGGTGTATATAAAGCATTTTATCCAATTATGGTAATCACCCAGACGATTCCCACAATTGCCATAGCACCCCTTCTGGTATTGTGGATGGGATATGATGTTGCACCAAAAGTGACTTTGATTGTAATCGTAACGTTTTTCCCGATTGCAGTCGGACTTCTGGAAGGTTTTCGGGCGGCAGATAAGGATACTATGAATCTAATGCGGTCAATGGGAGCAAGCCAGGGACAGATATTCCGGTATGTGAAGCTTCCCGGAGCGCTGGGAAATTTTTTCACAAGCCTGAAAATCTCTGTTTCCTACTCTGTAGTAGGGGCAGTGATAGCGGAATGGCTGGGGGGATTTCAGGGGCTTGGCGTATATATGACCAGGGTGCGGAGTGCCTATTCCTTTGACAAAATGTTTGCAGTAATTTTTCTGATATCAGCAATTAGTCTGGTTCTGATGTGGCTGGTAACAGTTCTGCGTAAAAAGATAATGCCCTGGGATCAATTAAAATAGTTATTTGAATTTCATAAGAAATAGCAGACATAGATTCAAAACAATAACTTTTTTGAAACAGTGAAGACGAGGAGAATACAAATGAAAAAGAAATTATTAGCGGTTACTTTAAGCCTGGCTGTGGCAATGTCTCTTGCAGGCTGCGGAAGCAGTGCGTCAGACGGCAGCGAATCAGCTCAGTCTGAGAATACGGCAAAAACAGACGGCAAAACGACTAAGCTGACCTTTGTACTGGACTGGACGCCGAATACCAATCATACCGGACTTTATGTTGCGCAGGAAAAGGGATATTTTGCGGAAGCAGGTCTGGAAGTTGAGATTGTACAGCCTCCGGAAGATGGTGCCACGGCGCTGGTTGCATCAGGAAAAGCGCAGTTTGGCGTGGATTTCCAGGACTCTCTGGCACCTGCATTTGCAAGGGAAGATCCCCTTCCGGTAACGGCAGTAGCAGCTGTGATTCAGCATAATACATCCGGTATTATTTCCAGAAAAGGGGAAGGCATGGATACGCCCAAAGGGATGGAAGACCATGTTTATGCGACCTGGGATCTTCCGGTTGAAAAAGCAATGATTGCGAATGTAGTTGCACAGGATGGCGGCGATTTCGATAAAGTAAAACTGATTCCAAGCACCGTAACCGATGAAGTAACTGCCCTGAAATCAAAACAGGTGGATGCGATCTGGGTATACTATGCCTGGGGTGGAATTGCCACAGAGGTAAATGATTTGCCGACGGATTATTTTGCATTTAAGGATATCAATCCGGTGTTTGATTATTATACCCCTGTGATCGTAGCGAATAATGATTTCCTAAAAGAAAATCCGGATGTGGCAAAAGCATTTATGTCTGCCTTGGCAAAAGGCTATGAAGATGCTGTAACGGACCCGGCAGAAGCTGCGGATATTCTCCGCAGGGCAGCACCGGAACTGGATGCAAAATTAGTTCAGGCGAGCCAGGAATATCTCAAGGATCAGTATCAGTCAGACGCAAAAAGCTGGGGATATATCGACGGGGCAAGATGGGATGCATTTTATGGCTGGTTAAATGAAAACAAACTGGTAGAGACAGAAATTCCTGCAGGCTGGGGTTTTTCCAACGATTATTTACCGCAATAAGCAATGGGTAGTGGTTTAGTGGTGCAGTACCAAAGACCCGTCTGCAGTATGCATGAGGAGATAAAATGATAAAATTAGCTGCAAAGCATATATCAAAAGCATTTGAAGATAAACAAATACTTTCAGATGTATCAATCGAGGTAAGAGAAGGGGAACTGGTCTGCCTTCTTGGAGTCAGCGGTGTGGGAAAGACTACGCTTTTTAACATCATCTCAGGACTGGCTTCACCGGACGGCGGGGAAATATTACTGGACGGAAAGGATATTACGGGCCAGGCAGGACACATCAGTTATATGCTGCAGAGGGACCTGCTGCTTCCGTACCGTACCATAGAAGATAACGTGGCACTGCCCCTTCTGGTTAGAGGGATGAATAAAAAAGCGGCGAGAGATAAAGTGTCTGCTTATTTTGCTGAGTTTGGACTGGAAGGAACAGAAAAAAAATATCCCAGCCAGTTATCCGGCGGTATGAGACAGAGGGCGGCGTTACTGCGGACCTATATGTTTTCTCAGGGAGTTGCCCTTCTTGATGAGCCGTTCAGTGCCCTGGATACCATTACAAAAGGCGGAATGCATAAATGGTATCTGGATGTTATGGAACATATCCGGCTGTCAACTATTTTTATCACACACGATATTGACGAAGCGATTATCCTGTCAGACCGTATTTATTTATTAACCGGTCAGCCGGGGTGTATTACAAAAGAAATCCAGATACAGGAATCCAAACCCCGAAGGATGGATTTTAACCTGACGGAAACATTTTTGGATTATAAACGGGAGATTATAAAATCGTTAGAATAATAAAAAAGCTGTTATATGAAGGGCGACCTTTATATAATGGCTTTTTTAAAAAGCGTTTTGTAGTGGAGTTATATATCAGGCTAACAGGTGATATGACGTAAAAGCGGTATATTTTTACAAGGTACCAATATTATTGCAGGGATTGTTTGACCAACATTTATAATAATTCAATACTATCATTTTATATTTTTGTTTGTTATAATTAATAAAAAAGATTGATGAGTTTGATTTAGATAATGAGAAGAACGCAAATGACCTTAGAGTAATAATAAAGCAGTTCTTCAGATACTTTCATTTAAAACATTTGTTGTTGCACAGAAAAAAGGAGGTTCATACATGCTGGAGAAACAAAGGATTCTTTTTCATGGAAGTAAAGAGATTGTTGAATTTCCAGAAATTAGAATGGCAAAATTTAATAAAGATTTTTATTTTGGATTTTATTGTACACTACTTTCAGAGCAGGCTCATCGTTGGGCAATCAGGTATACAGGGAGTGGAGTAATTAATGAATATATGTATATTCCCGATAAGACACTTAAGATTTTAAAATTTCCGGAGATGACGGAAGAGTGGCTTGATTTTATTGTTAAATGCCGTTCAGGTAAAAAACATAGCTATGATATTGTGGAAGGACCAATGGCAAATGACACAATATTTAACTATATTCAGAATTTTATTGATGGAAAAATATCCAGGGCAGCTTTCTGGGAGCTGGCAAAATTTAAAAACCCTACACATCAAATAAGCTTTCATACTATCAATGCTCTTACAACTTTAAAATTCAGGAAGGGATATGAGGTTTATGATGAAAAATAATAGTGCACTGTTCTTTACCTGCAGTCTAATTGAGTATATTGGCCGTATACGGAAATTAAGACGTGATGAAGTAGTTGATTATATGGGAAAAGATGTAATTGAGCGAATATACAGATATGCAGATGTTCTGCATTGTGAACCGATTGAGAAAACAGCAGATGAATATATCAATATGAACTCTATTCCGGAGGGAGATTATGATAATGTCGGTGAATGTAAGTATGAGGTTCCGGATTATTGGACAATCGGAGAAGTATATGAGAGATTGATAGAGGATATTCCGGGTAACAATAATGAAATAGTGGAGAAATTAATCCGGGTGTATAAATCCTGGCTTAACCAACATCTTTCAAATTACAATTCAGATCTTTATTATCAATCGAGAGAATATATTGCGGAATGTTATAAATCAAATCAGATACTGTAGTACAGATAATGCCTTTTGTATTTGATGGAAATAACTGCTTAAAATAAATATGGGTATTGGAGGGAGGATATATGAGTTTATTTTTAAATGTTTCCTATGAAGATAAGGATGAGGTAAAAGCGTTGGGTGCAAGATG
>NZ_JAWYAJ010000204.1:3238-6664 GCF_034124845.1 Robinsoniella sp. | reverse complement strand
TTTTCAGAATACCGCCGCATTCGCACATGTCAATGCGGATTGCTCCCTTTGTCCCCTGGATCAGGACATAATGCTCCGGCCAATGGAATGCCGAGCCCCACTCCAATATGGCATAGCGGCTATCCTCATATTCCATGTTCACAAACAGCATATCATCTTCATCGCCAAATTCATCGCCCTGATGAGCCGCATTTCCCCCTGTCATGGTTACTGTTTTCGGCATACCGCCCATGAGGAATTGCACACAGTCAAGTTCATGGATGTGATGGTAGAGATGCCCGCCTGATTTCTCCCTGATTTTCTTCCATGATATGGATGCCTGCGCTTCTTCCCATCCATTTCTCGCGGAATGACAGTACAGCACCTTTCCTATTACACCATCGTTGATTAATTTTTTGGCATGACGCACGCCCTTAAAAAAGTTCATGACATGCCCTGCCATAAATTTTACTCCATTCTCCAAGCACGCCTTTACCATCTCATCGCAGTCCTTGTAGCTTAGTGCAATGGGTTTCTCACAAAATACATTGACTCCATGCTGTGCTGCCTTGATAACCGGCTCTTTATGCAGGTAATTGGGAGTCGCTACTATGACAGCATCTACATCATCACGGCTGTAGAGGGCATCCAGATCGGTCTCCACATCACATCCTAACTCTGCTGCCACTGTCTGAGCATTTACCGGGTCCAGGACAGCTGCAATTTTAGTTCCTTCAGCTTCCTTCAAAATACGGCCCAGCTCTGCCCCGAAATAACCTGTTCCTACTATTGCATATCCTATTGTTTTCATAATTATAATGACCTCCTTAAATGTCGAAATAAGTAAACGTTCCGAACAGGACTGTGCATTTACTTTACAGTCCATGCGAAAATAATTAATCAGCTATAGACCCCATCGCCAAAGGCGTTTTTCATGGGCTTGCAGGCGTGTCTGTTCATGGTCCTGACAGATACTGAAATTATTTTACGGCTCCGTCCGTCATGCCGCCTGCAATCTTGTTCTGTATAAACATAAAAAATAATACGGATGGTACAACTACCAGCGCAGATGCAGCCATCATGTCACCCCAGTTTAATATCTCGGAACCCTGAAGGGATTTTAATGCTACGGATACCGTCATTTTGTCTGTACTGTTAATCAGAATCAAAGAGTATAAGAATTCATTCCACGCATTAATAAATGTATAGATAGCAGTAGCTACTATTCCAGGCATTACGAGTGGAAGCACAATCCTTGAAAATATCTGAAACTTATTCGCGCCGTCCACCCTGGCCGACTCTTCTATCCCCAACGGAACCGTCTTAAAGAATCCCACCAGCATCCATACAGCATAAGGCACGCTGAAAGAAAGATATACGATGACAAGGCCTACTCTCGTATTCATAAGCCCCAGCTTTGCCATAACCAATGAATAAGGGATTGCCAGTAAGATTGGTGGAAACATGTAGGTAGTCACAAGTGCCTTTGACATAATGGACCCAAGCTTTGGAAAAAAGCGAACGATCCCATAAGCTGCCATTGATGAGATAATAATTGCAATGCATGTGGTAGATAATGCAATAATCACGCTGTTTCCAATATTTGCAGCAAACTTAAGGTCATTTATCACATGACTGAAATTTTCCAAGGTAAACTTAACCGGCAAAAACCGGGTTGGGTTTGCAGTCATATCTCCTGAGGATTTTACAGAGCACAGCAAAACCCAAATCAGGGGAAAGAAAGCAATAAGGGACAGGATAATGAGATAAATATGGCAAAAAAAATTGCCGGTTTTAGCCTTCTTGTTAGTCATCACTTATCCTCCTTTTCCCATTTTCCGATAATTGTAAAATATACCACACACACAAGCAGCAAAAACGAAAGTAGCAGCATCGTAACTGCCGATGATTTACCCAGAAGCTTCGTACCCCAGCCCATGTTATAAGCATAGATTGGCACGGTTGTAGTCGCATTGGCAGGCCCGCCTCCTGTCAGAAGATAAATCAGGTCAAAGTTATTAAATATCCAGATTGTACGCAGCACAACCAACAGACCTACCACAATCTTGATATGCGGAACTGTTATCAGCCTAAACTGCTGCAATTTAGACGCTCCGTCAATCTGAGCTGCCTCATACTGGTCTTGCGGGATTGTCTGCAGGGCAGAGAGTACATTTACCATGATCATGGGCACGCCGAACCATACATTGATAAAAATCAAAGTCAAAAACACCAGGTTGCTGTCACTTAAGAATTGTGGAAGTTCGCTGCAGATCCCTACTTGCACAAGAAAATTCGGCAAAAAACCTGAAACACCGTTAAGTATCCATTTCCAGGATAGTGCTATAACAATGGATGGGAACGCCCATGGAATAATCATTAATGTTCTGTAAATACCTTTGCCTATTTTAACACGGTTGATAGCCAACGCTGAAGTAAACCCTATGAATAACTGCCCTGCCAGAGAAGCAGCCGTCCAAAGAATGGATGTCAGGAATGCCTTATAAAAATTAGGATCTGACAGAACTGCTTTGTAATTGGCACCCCCTACAAAATCATAGGATGCCTTAATTAGATGTTTTGTTGTCAGGCTGTAGTATAAGCTCGAGAATATAGGATATACCAGAAGCAACCCGACAATAATCAGTGCCGGGAGAACGAAAACCCAGCGGGCATAATCAAATTTAACCTTTCTTTTCACAATAATTTGCCGCCTTTCTTTTACTATCCGGGATTGCCCTTCCTTGTATTTATGAATCACAGTGATGGTCGGGCATCCCCTGCTTTATTCCCACGAAGGTAACAATTCAGTTGTACATGCTCGTCTGTACATTTGATGACTGCCCGTGGGGTATTTAACTTTACTGTATAGAACTGAACACCTCATTTAACTTATCTTCTGCAGTTTTTGCAGCTTTTTTTACATCTGTTCCATTCGTAATAATGTCCTGAAACATGCTTTCAATGATTCCCTGGGACGTCAGCAGGCCAGCCTCTACGCTTGGGCCTTTTTCAAAGCCAATTGCTGTTCCCATGTCCATTGTCTTTGTAATGACATCTACTGCATTTGAGAACTTCTTAACGGTCTCATTTTTCTGATACTCCGGCGTGTCGGAAATTCCGGTAATAGATGGCAGCATACCTACCGGCGTCGCCTCCAGAAATTTCATATATGTATCCTTGTCATATAACTTCTTGATGAATGCCTTGCAGATTTCGGGATGTTCTGAGTTCTGCCACACCACTATAGGAATGTTAGAAGTCTCAGCCCCATAATCTGGGTCATCTGCGTTAATCTTAGGCAGCATTGCACAATCAATCTGGTCTGATAATTCCGGAGAGTTTGTCTCCACGCCGCCAATCTGGAAGCCAGAGTTAAAATCAAATGCTGTCTTTCCCTGATAGAACAATGTAGCCTGGTCTAATACAGCATAGTTCACGGAATCC
>NZ_JAWYAJ010000204.1:0-3228 GCF_034124845.1 Robinsoniella sp. | reverse complement strand
GAGAACAATTCTTATAAATATCCAGCCAGTAATTAATACCGTCAATTGCCAGGTCACTTGTTAAATCTGCCTTTAGGTCATCTGTGAGAAGGCTTCCCCCGCCACTTCTTACATAGAAGTTCAGGAAACGGGTTCCCATCAGGTCATTGGAGCCGCATGGGAAAGAACATCCATATACTCCATTTTTTGTCAGGGCTTTTGCCGCTTCTGCAAATTCTTTCCAAGTCTTGGGCACTTCAAGACCGGCTTCCTTAAGCAAGTCTTTTCTGTACCACATAACCTGTGCATGTGAATAGAGGGGCAGGGAATAACAGGATCCGTCCTTTTCCCCCTCCGAAAGTGCCGATTCTGAAAATCTGTCCCTGCCGATTTCATCGATCAGGTCATCCACCGTAACCAATGCCTCTGCATCCATCATCTCTACTACGTGACCGGGAAGCGCGGTGCTCATGTCAGGAACATTCCCTGAAGCCAAGCCTGTTGTCCACTTTGTATAAAAGTCACCCCAGGAAAATGTTTCGATTGTAATTTTGACTCCTGGATTCTCTTCCATAAACTGATCCGCGGTTGCTTGAATTACGTCAAGACGCTGCCCCTGTGTGAAAGAATGCCAGAAGGTAATGTCACCCTTCATTTCACCTGAAACATCTGCTGTTTTGGAATCACTTTTATTGTCTCCCTGCCCGCATCCTGAAAGAATACTGGACACCAGCATTGTGCCTATCAGCAAAATAGCCAATTTTCTTTTCATAAATAACTCCTTCCTTGACAAAACTGTTTTTAACTGTTTTGGATTTAATAACGACGTCATTATTTTGTTGGTTATGTATTTATGTTAAACTATTTTTTTATGCATTTCTACCGACCACAGGTTCAATAATAGCACTACGCACTTATTTTTTAATAAGATAATACATAATGTTCGGTTCAGGGCTGTGTATTTACCGCACAGTCCATGCAAAAACTTTGAATATGCGATAGGTCTTTTATCCACATCAGGGCTGTCCTGTTTTGCCCTAAAAAGCAAAAGGCACAGAGAACAGTTTCCTAAATTCTTAAACTGTTCCCCGTGTCTTAATAATAAAAGGTGAATTCTGTTCTGGGTCGTGATTGGGGATTCATGTGCCTGGCTGGTGCAATGAATCTCCAATCACGCCCTATCCTTCCTTTGCTACTTTCCTGTACTGGTTTGGTGTAAATCCAAATGCAGCTTTAAATTTCCTGATAAAATAATTTGTATCTTCGTAGCCAACATCATAGGCTATCTCATTGATATTTTTATCACTTAACAGCAGTTTCCTTGCTGCTGTTGTAAGGCGGATTTCCCTTACATATTCCATTGGTGTTTTTCCCGTATTATCTTTAAACAAACTGCTGAATCTCTGCTTGCTTAAGGATGCCAACTTTGCCATTTTCTCAGGAGTATATTTCTCTGTTGGATTTAAAATGATGTAATCCACTACAATCTGCACCCTAGAATCCATCTGCCTGCTTGCCTTACGCTCTCGGCTTTTCAGCTTTTCTATATCATAGTCTTCACTGCCAAGTTCACCGACCTCCTTTTCAATATGCTCCCCTCTCAGAGATAATGAGCCTATCAGCAGATCCAGATAACCACGCACGAAAAACTTTCTGGCGATGTGATCTGATTTTACCCATTTATATATCTCTTTAAAGTATATATCCTCACCCTGATTATTAGTTATCCTATGTATTCCATAGTATTTCTTAAGCATATCTTCGCTTTCATAAAGAACTGAAGCAGCAAAACGGATGCTGTAGAATTCAAAACTGTCTGTGATTGCCTGGCAGGACATTATAGATCCGCTTGGGATATATACTATCTGATTTTCCTCTACCACCACTTTCTCATTGTCAATACATAACTCGGCTTTTCCTTTTACGATATAACGGAACATATTATATGGTATCATGGATTTCGGATAAACCCACGTAGAACCCATAGAATATAGGCCTATATACAAGAATGTAAACCTTATATTATCAATTGCTGGCATTTCTTTCTCCTCCTTCCTACTACAATATATTTATGGTTATAGTACCTTACAGTCAGGTCTTTATCCATCTTGTTGCTTAAGTTGTTATAATGATGATGGTGCAATCGGTATATGGGCTACCTTCCCTGTTTCGCTTTCATAGTGTAAATGGCTGCTTCCTGACAACTTTACAGACTGCACATGTTCATATATATGATGACTTAGTCGGTGTAACCAAGATTCTGGTAACGTGATCTATAATTTAATCGTCGCAATATTTGATAAATCCATGGTAACTGTAGCTGTATCAAATTTTATCTCATATAATATTAAGGATTCTCCGGCATAATCTATTGTACTTTGATAATCCGGTATTTTTCTGATAAAGCAATCGGCTAGATCAAAAATCGTGTTTTTACTTATGTAAGCAATCCCTTTCGCTTTGACATGAGCTTCTCCGTTATGTGGTATTGTAGTAAATGCAACATTTTGATTAGCTTTCATTTCTTTAACCTTGTCATTGTTTTTGAAAGTTGTAAAATATAAGATATTATTATCCGGATTAAAATAAAAATTTACAACTCTAACATTTGAAATTTTACTAATGTTAGTTGCTAATGCTATTTCTGTTTGCTCATCCATAATCCTTATAAATTCTTTTAGTGTTTCCATAATAAATTCCTCCTTTAGTTGTTGATACGAATATAGTATAATATATATTGGTTTCAAAATCTGACACCATTTATGAATTAAATTGAAAGAGGATGATAATATGCGTAAATCAACACGTTTGAATGATATGATGATTTTTCTTAATGATAAAAATCACTTTAATTTAAGAGACCTTATGCAGGAGTATGGAATTTCTAAAAGTACTGCAATTAGGGATATCCGAGCGCTGGAAGAAATGGGAATGCCGATCTATTCCGAACCCGGGCGAAATGGCAGGTATGGTGTACTAAAGAATAAACTTCTATCACCGATTATTTTTACAATCGATGAAATGTATGCCCTGTATTTTGCAATGCTGACTCTAAACGCATATGCAGAAACGCCGTTTCATCTAAGTACTTTAAAACTAAAGCAGAAATTTGAAATGTGTTTATCAAATGAGCTTAGAAACAATATTCATAAAATGGAGGATATTTTAAGATTTGAAGCAACAAAACATCACAATAGCAGTCCATTGTTAAATAATATACTTCAATGGGCAATAGCTGATAAGGTCTGC
>NZ_JAWYAJ010000203.1:14577-16171 GCF_034124845.1 Robinsoniella sp. | reverse complement strand
CAGAGGCGGAAACCCAGCCAAAATCGGAAGCCCCCACAGAGGCGGAAACCCAGCCAAAATCGGAAGCCCCCACAGAGGCGGAAACCCAGCCCAAAACAGAAGCTCCGACAGAGCCGGAATCCCAGCCGCCATCAGAATCACAAAACGAAACTTCCAACCGGGATCAGGGAATGCCAAAATTAGATATCCGGGATTTTAACCCGGAATCGATACAGGCAGCAGGAATAAAGGATCAGAATTTCGCCCGGGCGATATACGATTCTATAATGGCAGATCCATCTAATTTTCTGGATGGGAATACCTTGGAGAAAAATAATTTCTCAACCGTTGTGGAATTATTAAAATCTTATACTGGAACCATCTATGCAAGCAATAAGGACATTACCGACATAGAAGGAATCTCCGTACTGAAATCATGTGCGAAATGGGACATTTCATATAATCACATTGTGGATATCAGACCCCTGTCCATATCAAATGCGGTTATTGAATCGGAAGTCACGCCGGATGAGCAGACCTACTATGGCATTTTTGGACGCTCCATGGAAGTAAATGTATATGGCAATCCGATCCGTAAATATCCGCTCTGGGTAGGAGGCAGATTTAACTTACAGCCACTCCTGACGGATAATGTTGTGAAACTGGATGATGAAGTTCTGAAGTATGTCGTTGACGGAACGGATTCATTTGCCGGAACCTATACCGTGCCGCTCTCCTTTTATGCAGGGAATGATCATGTAAATATCCGCGAAGACAGTATTAAAATCCGGGAAATGGATGGCTCATCTACAGGGACCCAGGTTTCTGCTAAGGGCGGTAAAATCGAAAGCCTTGAACTGTCGAACATACTGGGAAGCGGTAAGCTGTTTATTACTTTGGGAGCCGCAAATGATTCCAGAATGAACTGGTTTGTAATAACCGATTCCGGGTTTGATGATGTGCAGTCAAACGCATCCACGATATCCTGGAGAATACCTTTTGAGATTAAAATGTATACAAAAGTTGAGAAAGGAACTGTTCACACTGACCACAGGATCTCCCTGATAAAAACCGGCCAAGATGATGGTAAGCCCAAAGGGGGCGCTAAATACGTCCTGTATCGGAAACAGGGTGACAGCTTTGCTCCGGAAACAGATATTATAATTGGCAGCTATATGACGGATGAGGATGGAAAAATAGAAGTAGAAGGATTAGCGGTGGGAGACTATTATTTTTTAGAAGTCAGTCCGCCTTCCGGCTATGACAAAAATCCCGCACCGACCGCTTTTTCTGTCCGTGACGGAGAATTGAAAATCAACGGAAAAAGCGGTAATAAAATTGATACGGGCGCGCTCCAGGGGGTCCAGGAATTAGTAGACGGGTCATTTGTCCAGGGAGGGGATGGGACAGACAACATAGATTTAGAAATCATTCCTCCCCAGGGCGGAGATCTGGATTCCCTGACCCTGAAGTGGACAGCGGGGAATCATAACGGAACAGCCGGGAAGATGACCTATATCGTTGGCAGCGGAGAATCAGCAGATCCATCCATCGTATATGTTCCCCACAGGAGTGCAGCAGAAGCAGCGGCGGAGGCGAAGCTCGCAGAAGCACG
>NZ_JAWYAJ010000203.1:9923-14567 GCF_034124845.1 Robinsoniella sp. | reverse complement strand
TGTCTCTGTTACGGCGGCATTTACACAGCATCTGACAGCAGAACAGCAGGATCCCCTGCATCCCGTGGAGGTAACCTTAGCAGTTTTAAAGAAACTGAAATATCCCACAGGAAAAGAAATAACACCGGTTCCGGAAGGAATGTTTGTATTTTCCCTGACAAATGATCCAGAATACCCATCAACTCCCGCTCTGCCGTCCACATTAGCTGCAGTAAATAAAGCAGATGGAACCGCAAAGTTCGGAACAATTACTCTGGGAAGTGAAATTACCACGGATACTGTGAAAGAGGGAGAAAATTATGTCTATCATTACCTCATTACAGAAAAAGACAACGGTGATCCCAATTACATTTATGACTCCAATGTCTATACAGCAGCAGTTGCCATCGGAAAAGCAGAAGGCACAGACCGGCTGGAAGTAAAAAGTATCACTTATACCTCTTCTCAGGGGACGGACAATGCCGAACAAGCTGTCTTTGTCAATACGCTGATTGCGGTTCCACTCCAATTCTACAAAGTGGATGGGAATGATAACGATAAGCCCTTAAGTGATGTAAAGTTTACTCTTTATTCCTGCGGGGCAGAGCATAAGCAGGATGCAGAGCATGACGAACTGGTTACCAGTGAACCGGAAAACTGCTGGATTGAAAGAGATACAGCGGTAAGCGATGAAGATGGACTGGTAGATTTCGAGGATGTACCAAGCGGCGATTATCAACTGGTGGAGGTACAGACGAATCCCGGATACAGCCTGCCTCTGGGACAGTGGCGCATCCATGTGGATGTTACCCATAAAGAAAACCCCATTACCATAAAAGCAGCAGGAGATCCATTGCCCCCCGCTTTTATAAAAGAAATTCAAGGCGAAAAAGTAATATACAAATTACCCAATTTCAAAAAAGCAGATTTGCCTCTGGCAGGTGGCAGCGGCACAAAGATTTTCTCCATTTGCGGTGTGGGAGTGATATTGACAGCAATCATTCTGCTGGTATTCACCGGCGGAAATTCAAAAAGAAAGAAAAGGAGTACCAAAGTTATGAGAAGAATAATCAATAAATTAAGTGCTGTATTCATGGCAGCCGTTATAACAGCCGGTATGTTTACTGTTTCTGCAGCAGCAACCGGAAATAATACAGATCTGCCCGGAGAAAAGGGCAGTCTTACCATCCACAAGTATTTAATGGATGACTTAACAGAAGCAGATACCCCCGGAAACGGAAATGAAACAACGGAAATACCAGAATCTGCAATACCTTTAAATGGAATCGAATTTAAGGTTGAAAAATTAAAGATCACACTGGATGCTGATGGAAATGCTATTTCTCCCACCGGAGGGAAGATACCTGCAAATGCATCGGAAGTGACAGAAGATATGATTGACAAAGACTCAGCCCAGACGGTTATCACATCCGGAACAGGTACAGACGGCAAAGATCTGGGTATAGCAGTGCTGCCAGATCTTGCAAGAGGCTTTTATTATGTAACAGAGCTTCCAAGTGAAAAGGTAGCAGAACCGGTAGCACCGTTTATCGTCAGTGTACCGATGACCAATCCGGAGGGCACCGGATGGATAACCGATGTTCATGTTTACCCGAAAAATGAAAGTGCCAGTATTGATAAATATGTGACCAAAGTTCCCAACAAACATGAAACTTCCGATACCCACGGCGGGAAAGTAACCTGGATTATTCAGCCGTCCGTACCAACCAATGTGGCAGCAGCAAAAAAATATGATATTACCGATGAACTGGATCCTGTATTAAAGTATATTGCGGATTCCGTTAAGGTGTACGGGGTAAAAGACAGAAATACGGAGACAGGCAGCGCAGGTGAGATATTGATTCCAGCGGGAAATTATGATACATCTGAGACAACAGAAAGCAAAGTAAAAGTCAGTTTTACACAGGCAGGACGCCAGCATTTGGCAGACAGCGGTTACAAATTCATAAGAGTTGTATTTGAAACAACCCTGACCAAAGATGCCCCTATGCAGACTGAAATAAAAAATGGTGCAAAAATGGACTACAAAAACCAGTTTGACCAGGATAAGAGCTATGAGGTACTGCCTGAAAATAAGCCCGAAGTACATACCGGAAAGATCGGTATTGTTAAAGTCGATGCCAATAATCAGGAAATAAAACTTGCCAATGCCAAATTTGCTATAGCAGCCAGCTTAAACGATGCTAAAAATAAAAGGTACATCAAAGACACAGATGGAAATGATATCATCGTGACTACAAAAGCGGATGGAACAGCTGAATTTTTGGGATTCTCTTATGGTATTACCGGTGATAAAGTTACGCAAGATACAAAACCTACCACCTATTATTTAGTAGAGACACAGGCACCGAATGGCTACAACCTTTTAAATGAACCGGTGAAGGTAACCATAAATCCTGCAGGGATAGAGGGGACAGGCTATATTGCAAAGGTAACGGTTAAGAACAGCAGTGCATTTATACTGCCCATAACCGGTGGAATGGGTACCACAATCTTTACGGCAGCAGGAATCGGTTTCATTGTACTTGCAGGAATACTGTTGATCCATTCTTTTAAAAAACGTAAAGTAAATTAGTAATACAGGAGCAGTATAAGTGAAAGGGGGAAGGAAAGCTTCCCTCTTTTCTTGTATGGAACAGAGGAGTATATATGAAAAGAATAATTTCAATCGTGCTTTTATTACTGCTGGGTCTGGGATTTTTCCTGTATCCCCATGTCAGTAATTTCCTCATGGAGCGAAACCAGTCTTATGCCATACAGAATTTTGAAAAGCAGGTGAAAAATGCGGACAGCGGAAAAATAGAGGCAGAATGGAAAAAAGCAGAGGAATATAATGAAAGCCTGAGCGGAAATGTGCTGAGGGATCCGTTTCTGGAAGGAAGCGGCATGGTACTCCAGGACAATTACAAAGAAGTATTAAATATAAATGGAATTATGGGCTATATTGATATCCCGGATATCCAGGTAAATCTGGCGATCTATCATGGCACAGGAGAGTCCACATTAAAAAAAGGCGCAGGGCATCTGGAGGGAACTTCGCTGCCAGTAGGAGGGGCTGGGACACATGCAGTATTTACAGGGCATACGGGGCTGACAACCGCAAAATTGTTTACCGATCTGACCGAACTAAAAGAGGGAAATATGTTTTATCTGCACATTCTGGATCGTGTTCTGGCTTACCGGGTTGACCAGATTAAGGTAGTGGAACCGGAACATACAGATGATTTAAAGCCGGTTGCGGGAGAAGATTATGTGACTCTGATAACATGCACCCCCTATGGGGTTAACAGCCACAGGCTTCTGGTCCGGGGCAAAAGAACAGAATACCATGCATGGCAGGAAAAGCAGACAGTGGAGAACACGGAAAGAAAGCTGACCAGGGAGGAACAGACGCTTTTGATCACGTGTATTACAACAGCAGTAGTGATCCTCCTTCTTATATTTATTGTGATTCTGGGAAAGAGAAAGAAAGGAAGGAAGAAATGATCTTAAAGAAAAAAATTCTAATCAGTCTGGCTGTGGTTTCTTTGGGGGTCGGTCTGGGATTGTTGCTCTATCCTTACGCTTCCCAGCAAGTGTATGTCCGGGAGGTTAAAAAAGTTTTAGAAGCATTTGACCGGAAAGTAGACAGAATGAATAAGGAGGTGAAAGCAGATGTATCCGGGACATCCGTTTCCAGATCTTATTTCGATGAACTTTATGAAAAAATATTATCCTACAATCGAGGCTTGTTTTTATCGGGCCAAAAAGACCTGGTGGATCCCTTTTCCTATGAGCAGATCGGATTTAGCCTGAAGGAATGGGGATTCGATGAAGACATGATCGGCAGCTTAAAAATACCAAAAATGAATATCGAGCTTCCCATTTATCTGGGTGCAACCAATGAAAATATGGCAAAAGGAGCGGCGCATCTTACCCAGACTTCACTGCCGGTGGGCGGGATAAATTCAAATGCAGTGATAGCCGCCCATCGCGGGTACAGCAGAGCGGCAATGTTCCGGGATATCGAAAAACTGGAGGAGGGAGATGAAGTAATTATTCAGAATTTCAGAGAGACTTTGAATTATAAGGTCGTGGAAATTAAAATACTGCAGCCTACAGACATTCAGGATATCCTGATACAGAAAGGGAGAGATCTGGTAACGTTGCTTACCTGCCATCCCTACGGCTTTAATCTGCAGAGGTATGCGGTGTTTTGTGAACGTGTTCCATCAGAAAAAGGCAACGGATAAAAAGGGAGCCCAAAACAGGACTCCCGTAATTCAGCTGTTATTCAGTTCCATAGATTTCTTCTTTCGTAAAATAACCGCTTTCGATTAAGATCTTATCAATGTTTTTCGCGGTAATCAGTTTTCCGGTAATCAGATTAGCATCTACACCGTCCTCGTAATCATTGTCAAATTTGGCATTCACGTTTACCTTTTCACCCTTGGCGAGGTGATAGGCTTCATTGACTGCAGTGCTGGCTAATTCCCTCAAATCCATATAAATGGTAACATCCTGTTCACCGGCTGCAATTCTCTTAACTGCATCCAGTTCAGCATCCATACCGGTAATAGGTACGTGATTTGTAATATTTAATTCTTTCAGTGCCTCGGCACAGGCACCAGCAATTTTATCATTTGGTGCCCGAATAGCATCCAC
>NZ_JAWYAJ010000203.1:0-9913 GCF_034124845.1 Robinsoniella sp. | reverse complement strand
TATTACCGTTAGCCTGAATCGCTTCCAGAACCATCTTTTTGGCTTCATCAGCTGACCAGCCCGGGACATCTTTATCCAGAATAATATTGATATCATTTCCCAGAGGAGAAATGTACCTCATTGCTCCTTCGTACAGAAGAACCGCATTGTGATCGCCAAGGTCGCCTTCCAGTATGATGTAGTCTCCATGATCCGCCGTTTCTGCAAGGTACTGACCTAAGGTCTGCCCGATCTTGCCACAGTCATATCCCACAAACAAATCAATCTGTTCTCCTAAGGCTACACGGGCATAATTGACGACTTTCACTTTTTTTTCTTTGGCGTATTCCAGTATTTCTTTTACATTATTAACATCCCTTGGAGTGAGAATTAAGACGTCGATACCGCTGTCAATCATTTCGATACAGTCTTCTGTCTGGGTTTTCGGCTCATCCGTTGTATTCAGACGGACTTCAATAGGAACACCAAGTTCTTTCGCCCGTTCTTCCATATAACCCTTTTCCTGTACCCATCTGGTGGCCTGGCCAACACCGAAAGAAACACCGATTTTTACTTCTTTATTCGATTGGTTACATCCTGCTAAGCTTAAAGACAAACCTGCTGCACACAAAAAATACAGAACCTTTTTTAACATAGGACTCCCTCCTGATACATTTTATCAAATGTACTTTCATCTACTGGTTTCGAATAATAGTATCCCTGGGCGACAAAGCATCCCACTTCTTTCATAAGAGAAATATTTTCCAGTGTTTCCACACCCTCAACAACTACATTTATCTTTAATTGATTTGCCATTTGTGCGACAGCAGAGAATATGATCCGCTGGCGTTCACTATTCGTTGTTTTATTTAAGAAATCCTTATCAATCTTCAGTGTATCAATAGAGATATCCTTAAGCATATTCAGGGATGAATAACCGGAGCCAAAATCATCCATGGAAATAAGGAAACCTTCTGTATGCAACTTGTCTATAAACTTGGATATAACTTCATAATTATCAAAGATGGCACTTTCTGTCAGTTCCACTTCGAGAAGATTAGCCGGTATCCCGTATTCATGTATTTTATCCACGATTTTTTCCAGGAAATGACTGTCTACTAAGTGAAGCCTGGAAAAGTTTACGGAGATGGGAACACAGTTAATTCCCTGATCTAAATGCTTTTTAATAAAACGCAGGGTCTGTTCAAATATAGCCATATCCAAATCCATAATTAATCCCGTTTTTTCACATAGAGGGATAAATTCAAAAGGTGGAATCAATTTTCCGTCCTTTAACCAGCGTGCCAGAGCCTCTGCCCCCACCAGCCTGCCAGTGAGGATATCAACCTTTGGCTGAAAGAAGGGAATCATTTCGTGTTTGGCAAATGCCTGCTTGATGGACCGCTTCATTTGTTCATTGCGGATCATCTGCTGGTCGAAATTTTCAGAATAGTAGATCACCTTTTTATCAAGTGTCCCCTTTGCAGTCTGGGCGGCAGTGCTCGCCTTATCCACCATCAGGTTAATGCTTTCACTGTAGTCCGTTATAGCATAAATTCCGGCTGTTATGTAAATCGTAATTTCTTCTTCATTTTCCGGAAATTCGAGAAGATTTTCCAGACGCTGTTCCGACACATCTTCCAGGAGTATTACAAAGTGATCACCGGAAATTCGGGCAATACTCTCTCCGGGCAGCAGCTTGCTTTCGATGGTTTTGTTAATCTGGAAAAGCATGCGGTCACCCACATCAAAACCATAAAAATTATTTACATATTTAAAGTTATCAATATCAAATTTCAGCAGATAGAGCTGTTTGTCAGTATGTTCCCGAAGTGCTTCCTTCAGGTCTACCGTAAATTTGGTAAAGGTATTTCCACGGGTGACACTGTCAACAAAAGCAATCTGCTCCAAATGTGATTTCTGTTTGTTTTTATAAGACAGGAAAAAGAATAGACTTAATCCAAATATAATAACCACAACAGAAAGGATCAGATAGAACATTTTTATCACGATGTTGGCATTGGGAGATACCGCTTCCGTAGAAACGCTGGAAATCAGATACCAGTCATGGATGTCTTCAATGGGTGTATAAGCGGAGAACGTCTTCTTCCCATCTACCGTAGTCTCCATAAAACCGGATTGCTGATTCTGAATATCATCCTGAAGCTGGACAGATTCTTTCTCATTGCCCTGGGCGTAAATCATCCTTAAATAGTTTTCATTTTCCTGGCTGTATGCATCCTGCCGGGAACTGATTAATATGTAGCCTTCTTTATTTATGATATACATATAACCTTCTTCTGAAAATAAAGAAATGGAGCATATATCATACATTTCCTCTGGTGTAAAAAATTTCTGGAGCGATCCTATAATTTCTCCGTTACACTTCAGCGGAACACTGATTACAAAAATTTCTTCCCCGTCCTGTCTGGATACCAGGCGGTCAGATATATTGTGGAGATCCTGCAGGGCTAACTTGTAATATTGCCGGCCTGAAATATTCAGCGTACTGCCATCTTTAAAATATGCTGCTCCGTCCGTACCGGCAACAAACATATCATTCTTTTCATAATTGGCAACGCTGGCTAAAAAGGCTTTGAATATACTGTCATTGTCAATGGTCTTCCCGCTGCTGAGAATATTGGCTATCTGGGTTGATGTAGAATCCAGATCATTCACTTCCATGTTAAGCTTACGGGTTATAACATCTTTGTTTTGCGTCACAATTTCCGTTAAATTAATTTTTACATCGGAATTCAATAAATTTTGAACGTTATTCATTAAAAATATTACAGATATAAATAATAAAATTATTAGTAAGAATCTGGGTGCATAATTAAGCAATTTATATTTTTTCATATATATATTTACCTGCAATTTCATCTTGAATTAGTTTCTTGATAGCTGTATTATAGCACCTATTTTGCTTTCTTGCATCTTGTTTTTGAATAAACTTTTATGCAAACTGAAAGTGTGCCGGAAGCGTGTGCTTTTTAGATGTTTTTACGATACTGCCTCGCCGTTATCCCATAAAACAATTTAAAAGCATAGGAAAAATGTTCAACGGAAGAATAATTTAACCGATTGGCAACCTCTGAAATACTCAGGGTTTCATCGGATAACAGGATCTTAGCCATAGACATCTTGGCCTCACTTTTTTTCTGGGTAAATGTTTTGCCGTAATAATCTTTTAAAAACCGCTCAGTCTGCCTGGTGCTCAGTCCCAGACGGATTGCGAGATTTTCAAGAGTTAAGGATTCATAGTCATATAAGAAGCATTCTTCCACAATGAGATATTTGCTGTCTACCAGATTGGAAGGTGAAAAATGTGCCCTGGATTCCTTCTTGTTTTCATAGTTTCGAACCACTTTTACAATGCATTGCTGCAGCAGTGTTTCCACCTGTGTGATATAACCGGTATACTTATTTTCCAACTCATAAAATATCTGCTGCATCAGGTGATAGATATCCTGTGAGTCTTTTCCGAACCAGAATTTCGTTTTTTGAAACTGCTCCGTGATAGAATCCGCATTTCCCATAGATCCGTATGAAGAGGGAGCTTTGTTAATTTTAAAGTAGATGCAGTATTCGGTCATGGGATCGTCTTTAATGGGAATCTGCTCATGTTCCACGTGGGGACCAGTCATATACAGGGTATTAGGTTCTACATCATAGAGGGTGTTATCAATATTTACTTTTCCGTGTCCATAAGGGATATAGTGCAGTTCATAGCTGTTGCTGCCATGACTGTGTTTCGGCATGGAGCGCAAAAAACGTTCAAATACAATATTCAGCACATGGAAGGTAGTGTCTTCTATTGAAAATTTAATGTTTATATCCGTATATACCGTTCGCATAATGATTTCCCGCCTTGTCAGCTTCTTTTTCGTTCATAGTACCAGTAACAAATTTTAAAGTCAAGAAATATTCGATAATGCGACATATATTGGTTTGTTCTGTCTATTTATTCTCTTGTATTTGCGGCTGAAAAATCTATAATATAAGAAAAGGCAATCAATGGTATTTGATAAGTATTGCATGAAATGAAATACCGGTACAGTGCTGTACCAGGAAAAGCGGCGCAGACAGCCGCAAGGAGGTCATGTATGGGACAATTATTATTGGGAATTGATATCGGTACGAGTGCCTGCAAGATTGCAGTGTTTGAAAAAAACGGCACGGTTATTGCAGCAGGTACCGGCGATTATCCCGTCTATTATCCACAGCCCGGCTGGGCGGAGCAAAATCCCGATGAGTGGTGGGCTGCAGTATGTGAGACGATAAAAACATTGTTGGAAAGAAATCATATAGATGCACAGGAGATTGCCGGGGTGGGAATCGACGGGCAGAGCTGGTCTGCAATTCCAATTGATCAGGATGGAAATGTGCTTGCAAATACACCCATATGGATGGATACCAGGGCGCAGGACATCTGTGACAGAATCAACCGGGAAATCGGAGAAGAAAATATCTTTGCCCTTACCGGAAATTCACTCCAACCGTCATATACGACGGCAAAAATCTTGTGGTATAAAGAGAATCTTCCACAAATGTACGAAAACATTGACAAGATACTTCAGTCAAATGCATTTATTGCATATCGTTTGACAGATGCCTTGAGCCATGATATGTCACAGGGTTATGGGGTACATTGTTATGATATGAAAAATGGCTGCTGGAATGATGAAATGTGTGAAAAGATGGGCATTCCCAGAAGTTTCCTGCCGGAATTGGTGCCCAGCCATCAGGTAGTGGGAACCGTAACTTCAAAAGCGGCAGAGAAGACGGGGCTGGCAGTGGGAACCCCTGTAGTTGCAGGCGGTCTGGACGCTGCGTGCGGAACACTTGGAGCTGGTGTCATCCATGTCGGAGAAACCCAGGAACAGGGGGGACAGGCAGGGGGCATGAGTATCTGTATCGAGGAATATGCGGCTGATCCCCGTCTGATCATGGGAGCTCACGTGGTTCCCGGCCAATGGCTGTTGCAGGGCGGTACCGTGGGCGGCGGCGGTGTAATGCGCTGGTTCGAAAAAGAGTTTGCCGGCTATGAACGGGAAATTGCGGACAGAGTGGGCAAATCGTCCCTGGATCAGCTGAATGAAATTGCACAGGAGACGCCTCCGGGAAGCGATGGCGTGGTATTCCTTCCCTATATGGCGGGGGAACGTTCCCCTATCTGGGATCCGAATGCAAAAGGCGTGTATTACGGTCTGGATTTTAATAAGACAAAGGGGCATATGGTCAGAGCGGCGATGGAAGGAGTTGCATTTTCATTAAAGCATAATTTGGATATAGCTGAAGATACGGGAGCTAAAGTAGAGGAACTCAGGGCAATGGGAGGCTCCGCAAATTCTCTGCTGTGGACCCAGATCAAGTCGGATATTACAGGAAAGCCCATCGTAGTTCCTTCTTCTGATACGGCTACCACATTAGGTGCGGTGATTCTCGCCGGAGTTGGTGTAGGCGTTTACAAAGATTTTGAAGAAGCAGTACATATGACTGTAAAACTTACCAGACGGCATGAGCCGGATATGGAAAAGCACCGCCTCTACCAGAAAAATTATGAGATGTATCTGGAATTGTATGAAAGCCTGAAAAGTCTGATGAGAAAAGGGTGAAGAATTAAGATATAACAAACAAGATATAGCAAACAGGAAATAACTAACTGAAAATTATAAATAGGAATAACAAACAAGAAATAACACCAGGAATAACAAACAGGAAACAACAAAGCTGATATTACATTCAGAGATCAGCAGAGAAATGATAACTAAATAAATTTAAAAAAATATAATTATAGGAGGAAACAACCATGAGCAATTTTATTAATCCGGCAATTGTACCAAAAAGAAAACTTTACACAGGTGAAGAAATTCCCTGCATCGGAATGGGAACTTTCGGTTCTGACCGCTTTTCTGCTGAGCAGGTATCTGCTGCAGTTGCAGGAGCTATCCGCTGCGGATACCGTATGTTTGACTGTGCAGCATGCTATGGCAATGAAGATCAGATTGGTGAAGTATTCCAGAGTGCACTGGACGAAGGCGTGGTAGAGCGTAAGGATCTTTACATTATGACAAAAGTATGGAACGACATGCATGAACGGGTAGAAGAGTCCTGCAGAAAAAGTATAGAAGATTTGAAATGCGGATACATAGATTTATTCTTTATCCACTGGCCATTCCCGAATTACCATGCACCTCACTGTGATGTGGATTCCCGTAACCCGGATTCCAAACCATTCAGCGTAGAGGAATTTGTGGCTACTTATCAGAGATGTGAAGAATTAGTAGAGAAGGGTTTAATCAAAAGTATTGGTATTTCCAATATGACAATTCCCAAATTAGAAGCAGTTCTTCCGAAACTGAGAATCAAACCGGTTGCATGTGAAATGGAAATCCATCCATGTTTCCAGCAGCAGGAATTATTTGATTATCTGGTTGCACATGAAATACAGCCAATCGGATTTATGCCAATCGGTTCCCCAACAAGACCGGAAAGAGATATGTGCCCGGAAGATATCGCAGATATCCAGACACCGGAAATGCTTTCCATTGCAAAAGCACATAATTGCCATCCAGCTGTAATTGCTTTGAAATGGGCAGTACAAAGAGGACAGATTCCAATTCCATTTTCCATTCATGAAGCGGAATACGTAAGCAACCTGAAACTTACAACAGAAGATCCTTTAACAGAGGAAGAAATGGCTCTCATCGCTACTTTAGAGAGAAATAACAGATTAGTAAAAGGTCAGGTATTCTTATGGGAAGGTGCCAACGACTGGCATGACTTATGGGATGAAGACGGCTTTATCGTAAAATAGAATATGGTATGGAAGGTATTTAGTAAAGTACCCGCAGGTCTGATGATTATCCCTATGTTCATAGGGATAATCATTCATACTTTTTTCCCTGGCATATTAGAAATTGGTTCTTTTACCACCGCCACATTTTCCAATGAAGGAGCCATTACAATTATGGGGGTGCAGCTATTATGCCTTGGCAGCCAGCTTCGGATAAAAGAATTGGGGCTGGTGGCAAGGCGGAGCGCAGCACTGCTGGTATCCAAGTTTCTGCTGGGATACCTGGGGATTCTGCTGGTGGGAAGTCAGGCGGGAAGGGATGGCATATTTGGAATTTCACTACTGGCATTAGTTTGTTCCATCACAAATGTCAACGGCAGTATTTATCTTTCCCTTACTGCAGCTTATGGAGATGAGGCGGATGCAGCCGTGGTGGGACCACTGTCACTGACCAACGGACCATTTCTCACATTACTTGTTTTTGGTGCATCGGGGGCAGCAGGCTTTTCGGCGGTTTCACTGATTGCCACTGTCATGCCTCTTCTATTTGGCATATTAGCAGGAAATATAAGCAAAACCATAAGGGAATTTCTAAGGCCGGGGATACAGATGTTGCTGCCGTTTATCGGCTTTACCCTGGGGGCTGGCATTGATTTGAGAAATGTTTCCAGTGCCGGAATAGAAGGAATCTTATTAAGCATCATTGTTTTGGGGATTGGCGGAGCATTTACCTTTCTCTGTGATAAATTCATTGCACGCCGTCCCGGATATGCAGGGCTTGCAGCCAGCGCAACCGGAGCAAATGCCATCGGAGTACCGGCGGCAATTGCCCTTGCAGATCCGGCATGGCAGCCATACGTGGAGTCAGCAGCTGCCCAGATTGCGGCAGTAGTGGTAATCACAGCAATCGCAGTGCCAATGATAACAGGTGTATTTGTAAAAAAAATAAAAACTGGAGGACAGTAAAATGTTAAAAGGAATACCACAGATATTATCACCGCAACTATTAAAAGTATTATGTGAAATGGGACACAGTGACAGAATCATCATCTCCGACGGCAATTTCCCGGCAGAATCCATGGGTAAAAATGCTATCGTGATTCGCTGTGACGGACACGGAGTTCCTGAAATATTAGATGCCATTTTAAAGGTCATGCCGCTGGACACTTACGTGGAACAGCCAGTGAACCTGATGGAAGTAATGGCTGGAGACAATGTGGAAACCCCCATCTGGGATACATACAAAGAAATCGTTGCAAAGTATGACGGCAGAGGCGAAAAGGCAGTTGGCAACATAGAGCGGTTCGCATTTTATGAAGAAGCAAAAAAAGTCTATGCAATTATTACAACCAGCGAAAAAGCACTCTACGCAAATGTAATGCTGCAAAAAGGCGTAGTAGTGGAATAAAACAGTTTTAATCAGAAAAGAAAAAGGCGCTGCCTGATGAAGAAAATGAAGTTTGATTTTCGTCATTGGACAGCGCTTTTTGCAATTAATGCAGCAGTTTATTTGGATTTTTTCTTATTCTTCTTTATTTCATATAATTCCGTATTTTCCTTTATACGGAATGCAACAATCTCTCTTATAAGATCCAGTGGCAGAGGTTCATCATAAGGAAATTGAATCGCACCTTTGCTGCACTTGTATTCCGATAATTTTTCCATAAAACAGGCAACGCCATTTTCACCGGGATAAAACCCTAAATGATGTTTATTGGCGGCAAAATGAACTAAATTCCCATGTAATACAAAGGTTGGCATACCCCAGCTGATTTTCTCGGAAGCGTCCGGAGCACATTCACGGATGTGGCTGTGCATGGCATTTAGCTTTTCCTGTATCTCTGGCGGGTATTGGGCGATGTAGCTGTCGATGGTGGTAATTTCACTGGTCATGGTCTTGGATCTCCTTATTTAAATTGTATTTTTGGGTAAGTTTGCAGTGCTGTGGTATTCGTAACTGCTTCCGGTAATCAGTAAGTGTCATCCCGGTATGATTTTTAAATAGCGTGCTCAGGTAAGTGGGATTATTTTCAAATCCAAGTGCATCGCATAATTCAATAACTTTGATCTCAGGGTTTTCCTCCAAATATTTTTTTGCAAAATTTATTTTTTGCTCTGTCAGATACTTTGTAAATTTCATTCCGGCTGTTTTGGAAAATAATTTGCTCAGGTAATCTTCACTCATATACAGTTTCGTTCGGGCGATCCATTTCAGACTGAGAGAAGGGTTTGAAATATGTTCGTCAACGAGTTTCATAATGGTTTCCACAATGCTTTTCTGGTGATCCTGCAGAAAGTTTTGATTCTCTGCAGCAAGCTGTTCTAAGGTATGCAGGATAAATACTCTTGCGTCAGAGAGTGTATCTAAGGATATCAGTTTTCTTAGTTTTTGATAATCCAGAATTTTATTTTCATTTTTGCTCAGGCTTTTAAGAAACAGATATAAGTCAAAAATGCGGTTCTGCATGTCCTCCACCCGGTACATGGAATTTTGAAGTCCCTGGAAGAAGAGGTCAATGTAGATTACAGAATCTTCAAATGAGCCGGTGGAAAGGCAGCTTTTCAGTTTCTCTTTGGAAAACTGAAAATCACCTTGGTGCTTAATCAACAGTTTTTGAGTAATATCCGGAGTCATGATCGTATCGGCTGGCAGATAATAATAGTAGACCAGGCTTTCCTTAGCTTCGTCATATAAGGCAGGCAATTCCCGGAAAGTGCGGCTGGACGTGATGACAGCACGCAGGGGAATGGAGAAGAAGGATTCAAATTTTTCTTTTATCAATTTTATTTTTTCAATCAGATGATTCAAAGGATTCAGGGTGGTAAGAAGTATGATTTGTTCGTAAAGGATTGCGGAACAAAAGGAAGCATCCTCCCTTAATATTTCCTGGCTGATATTCCTTAAGGCAAACTGGGATAAATAGGTGTTTTCTTTCTCTAATTGAAAAGCAATCAGGCGGCAGTCCGTTGCCTGGCTCATTAATATCTGATGAAAAAAATCATAGTCAGAATCACTGCAGGCGCCCTGCAAAATGAAATTGGATAAAAAGCCTTCTTTAGCGGTGGGAAGCAGTTTATGCATATTTCTCTCATTGGTATTCAGAGTCTGCAGCATTTGCTTTTCTTCCTGTATTT
>NZ_JAWYAJ010000202.1:0-6483 GCF_034124845.1 Robinsoniella sp. | reverse complement strand
GAATATGTAACAGATTGTAGAGACGTATACAGGGGAGAAATTGCCCATAGCAGAACTTCCGGAATGCACTGCTGATGATGAGAAAAGATTTTGGGCATATCTTAAAAAAAAGGTGGTACTGAAACCGAAAAAAGGTGCTGCTTTGAATAAATCTATTACAAGGCTGTCTGTTGGAGGCGGAAAGAAATCAAAAATGCGTGCAGTGGATGTGGTGGGAGCAATCTGCAATATCCAGGGAATAACTGCGGAAGATATTGGAATTATTGATGTACGGGACAGCTTGACTTATGTAGAGATTTTAAATGGGAAAGGAAAAGCAGTTCTGGAAGTTCTGCAGGAAAAACCAATAAAGGGGAAGGTACGTAAGGTTCGAATTACCAGGAATGTTTGATGGAGGTGCTGGGGCAGGACAATAGTACAGGCTGCAGGTCTGCAGTTAATGTCATCTATTTATGGAAATGAGGTATACATGAACAGGATACTACTTATTGAAGACGATGAGGATATTATAAAAAATCTGTCAGAACTATTAAAAGAAGAAAGATTTCTCCCTGTTTCTGTCAGAACCAGAAGAGATGCTATGGAAGTCCTGGAACGGGAGCAGTTTGATTTGGTCTTATTAGATTTGATGCTGCCGGATGGAAGCGGCTATTCTATTTGCAGATACATAAAGCAGGAATGGGAACTGCCTGTAATTATTCTGACTGCATTGGGGGATGAAGCAAGTGTGGTCACGGGATTTGACCAGGGCGCGGATGATTATATTGCGAAACCATTCCGGCCCCTGGAATTAATATCACGGGTTAAAAATGTACTGCGGCACAGCGGGAAGTCACAGTCCGTGTTCCGGATTTCAAACTTAAGCGTGGATACAGTAAAAGCATATGTCTCGAAGGAGGGGAAGGAAATCAGCCTTTCTGCTTTAGAGTACAGGCTTTTACTTGTTTTTTTGAGCCATCAGGGAGAAGTCCTGACCAGAAACCGGCTGTTGGAAGAGATCTGGGATATAGCCGGGGATTTTGTAAATGACAATACGCTTACGGTTTATATCAAGCGGCTGCGGGAAAAGGTGGAGGATGATCCGGCAAAACCTGTGATCATCAGGACGATTAGAGGACAGGGCTACAAAATTGGAGACTGAGCAGACTTAGCAGGGCAGCCAAATTTGAAAAGGGATATCTGGACTGAAGCCAAATATGAGTAGAGGCATCAGCATTTCAGCTAAATTTGAGATAAGCAGCAAGGAGTATGGAAATGAAGTTACTGAGAAATCCGGAAGTGAAAAGTTATTTTATCCGATACGCCATATTCACCGTTCTGGCTGTTCTTGGAGGTTTGGCGATATCTGTTCCTGGCGGTGTTTACACCGGAATCATCTGTGTAACCGGCGGTATCTCCTGTTATTTTTTTACCCGCAGGAGGTATCAAAAAATCGCAGTCATGAATGAGGGGCTGGACCAGATACTTCATGGGGATTATACAATGAATTTTATGAAGGATCAGGAAGGCGAACTGGCGATTTTAAGCACTGAGATCGTTAAGATGACCATAAGATTAAGAGAACAGGCTGAGATGCTGGAAAAAGACAAGGTATATCTCAGTAACTCTATTGCGGATATCTCACATCAGCTTCGAACACCCCTTACATCCATTCGTATGATTACACCACGGCTTCAGCGGGAAGGCATTTTGCCGGAAGAACGGATGCGGATGGTGCAGGAAGTGAACAGCCTGTTATCCCGTGTGGATTGGCTGATTGCTTCACTATTGAAGATTTCCCAGCTGGAATCCGGTACTGTTCATTTTCATTTGGAATCTGTTCGCGTTGGGGAACTGATGAAAAAGGCAATGGAACCGCTGGAGATTCCGCTGGAGTTAAAGGAACAGAAAATAGTTTTGGATATCCCCGATGAGATCCGTTACAGGGGGGATTTTTTGTGGAGTGTGGAGGCAGTAGGCAATATCATAAAAAACTGTATGGAATATACTCCTTTTGGCGGAAGTCTGCATATAAAAGCGGAGGAAAATCCCATATATACTCAGATCGTAATTTCTGACAGCGGAGGTGGGATTGCGCCGGAAGATCTGCCCCATCTTTTTGAACGGTTTTATAAAGGAAAAGGAGCAGGAAAAGGGAGTATTGGAATTGGTCTTGCATTGACACAAATGATTATCAGCAGGCAGAATGGGACGGTTCATGTTCAAAATAAGAAAAATGGCGGCGCGGAATTTCATATCTGTTTTTATAAGGGGGCTGTTTAAAGCCTTCTTTTTTTGTCTGTAACCCGGAGGTATTGTATAATGAAAGGCAGTTGAATATGACGGTTTTGTAATCTTAGAGTCACGGCACAGTCACTTAATTTTGCTATAATAATCACAGGAAGAGGTGCAGCATGGAAATTTTAAGGGTGGAAAATTTAAACAAAATATATGGCAGTGGAGATAATCAGATTCACGCGCTGCGAGACATTTCATTTCGGGTAGAGAAAGGAGAATTTGTGGCGATAACCGGACCGTCCGGTTCCGGGAAATCTACATTGCTACATTTACTTGGGGGAGTGGATACACCTACATCGGGCAGTATCTTCGTGGATGGAAGAGATATCTTTTTAAAAACGGTTGGGGAAATGGCAATCTACCGACGGCGCCAGATTGGTCTGGTTTATCAGTTTTATAACCTGATCCCGACTCTTAATGTTGAACAAAATATTACACTGCCTCTGCAGCTGGATGGACGCAGGGTAAACCAAGAACATTTATCTGGTCTTCTGGAAATTCTGGGGCTGAGTAAAGCAGCAAAGCAAAAGCCCCGGCAGTTATCAGGGGGCCAGCAGCAAAAAGCAGCCATTGGACGTGCCCTGATCCATGCCCCTGCATTTCTTCTGGCAGATGAACCAACCGGAAATCTGGACAGCGTAACCCGACAGGAAATAGTAGAACTGCTGAAATACTCTAATAAGTATTATAAACAAACGCTTATTGTGATTACCCATGATGAGAGTATCGCCTTACAGGCTGGGCATTTGATTGAAATCTGTGATGGTAAAGTTAGGACGGATAAGGTGGTAAACTAAGGAACTTGCGATGATCAAGCAGTTCGTAACAGGAGGTTTGATAAATGGATATAGTGAATTGTGTTGGAGTGACGAAAATTTATGGCTCGGACAGTAATCAGGTTACAGCGCTGAAAGATGTTAATTTAACCGTAGAAAAAGGAGAATTTGTTGCAGTGGTTGGTTCGTCAGGATCCGGCAAATCCACACTGCTGCATCTGATCGGTGCAGTTGACCGGCCTACGAAAGGAAAGATTCAGATAGATGGGGATGATATAAGTTCACTGGATGCGGCAAAGGCAGCAGTTCTTAGAAGAACAAAAGTGGGACTTATTTATCAGTTTTTTAATCTGATTCCTACGCTGACAGTGGAGAAAAATATCCTGCTGCCCATACTTCTGGACAAGAAAAAACCTGATATGAATTATTTTTATCAGATTGTGGAGGCGCTGGGGCTTGAAGACAAATTGAAATTTTTACCGGGAAAGTTATCCGGCGGACAGCAGCAGAGAGTGGCGATTGCCCGTTCTTTATTGTATCGCCCTGCTATTTTACTGGCTGATGAACCAACCGGTAATCTTGATCAAAAGAATTCAGAAGAGATTATGGAATTATTAAAATTTTCCAACCGCAACTTTGATCAGACGATACTAATCATCACACATGACCGGAAAGTGGCACTTGAGGCAGATCGCATTATAACAATCGGAGATGGAAAAATCCTGTCTGATGAACCGGTGGAAAGCTTGCGATAAATCAGGGGGACGAAAAAATGTGGAAAGTATACTCAAAGAATTATATTAAAAATAACAGGGCTGCAAGCATTTCCATTATGGTAGCTGTCCTGATCTCCTCCGTGTTTATATCGGCAATCTGTGCAATCTTCTATAATATGTGGACGGATAATATTGACCGCCTAGTGTCTAAGGACGGGGCATGGCATGGAAAAATGATAGGGAATCTAACATCAGCGGAAATAAATACAATAGAAAATAGTCCCAATGTAGACAAAATAGTTTTCCATCAGGATGTAAAAGGGGAAGCCTATGCAGAAATATATTTAAAAAATCCCAAAAATGTTTATCAGGAGTTACCGGAACTTGTTAATCAGATGGAAATGGATGAGGGGGAGGATATTGATTTGCAATACAATAAGATGCTTCTCACTCAATATTATATATATTCACCAGAGGAAAAAAAGGATCCGCCATTACTGATGACTTTTTACATATTTGTTATGATCGTTACCTGTTTTTCTCTGGCAATGATTATTTATAATGCATTTGGAATTACCATGAATTCCAGATTGCATCAGCTCGGCATCCTCCAGAGTGTGGGTGCGACACCAAAACAGATACGAACTGCATTGATGCAGGAATCGTTTGCCTTAAGCCTGCTGCCAATATTATCCGGTATTGCTTTGGGAATCGTGATAGACTGTGGTTTCATTAAATTTGCCAATGTCATTGGAGACATAAGCAACCGGACGGATGCCAAGTTCAGTTATCATCCATTGGTATTACTGGTTACATTTGCAATATGTGTGCTGACTGTTTATGCGGCATCTGCAAGGGCAGCGAAGAAATTAAGTAAAGTAATGCCTTTGGAAGCCATTTGCGGAGGAGCAGAACCCCCGGTCAAGAAAGTAAAAAAATATCGTTTGCTTTCTAAACTGTTTGGGATAGAAGGCGAACTGGCGAGAAAATCGCTGTATACCAGAAGAAAAGCTTTTCGCACTGCCAGTATCTCCCTTACCCTGTCCATATTGATGTTCAGCTTTTTCTTAAACTTTATGACTCTGTCTGATATGAGTACTCAGCAGTCCTATTTTGAAAGGTATAAGGATGCCTGGGATCTGATGATTACGCTCAACGGCACAGATAAAGGTGCAAAAGAACAGGAGAATCTCCTGCTAAATGAGATCAGAAATATTCCACAAGTCTCAGATTGTGCAGCGTATGGAAAGGCGCAAGCGTATACCTGGATTGATAAAAAAATGCTGTCTGCTGAACTGAATGCGATAGGGGGTATTGATGTACTGGGGGATGTGGGGATTATAAAAGATGGAGAAAAGTACCTGGTACCCGTTCCCATTGTGATACTGGATGATAAAAGTTTTCAGTTATACTGCAAAGAAAATGGAATGGGGAATACGCAGGCCATGGAAAGCGGTGCTGTTACTGTAAACAGAATCTGGGATAACATTCACAGTGATTTCCGTAACAGACAGTTTCTGCCATTTATAAAAGAAACGAATGGGCAGATTCTGGATCTGCTGCCGGACAAAGAAGCATCAAAAGAGCCGGAAAAAGTATCATATAGAGATACAAATAAAGATACAAATAAAGACACAAATAAAGGAAACAAGTTACAAACAAAAAAGGAAATGAAAACCCTATCTATGAAAATAGGGACCTACACGGACCAGGTTCCAAATCTTCGGGAAGAATATCATTATTTTTCTCTTTTGCAGATAATGTCAGCCGAATTCTATCAGACATTTTCCGATAACTTTGGGGAAAATGAGCGATATTTTCGGATACTGGCTGACTCAGATCAGGAAATTGAGCAAATTGAACGTAAGCTTACGACAATTTTAGATAAAGGCGGGTATGATTATACGCTGGAAAACCGTAAATCAGAAGAAGCATATAATACCATGTCCAGAAAAGGATTGAATATTATAATGGGGATTTTGTGCGGGATGCTGGCATTTATAGGATTAGCCAATGTATTTGCCAATACACTGGGAAGTATCTATCAGCGCAAACGTGAATTTGCCCGGTATATATCTATCGGTCTAACGCCTGCGGGGGTAAAGAAAATTTTATTTATGGAAGCCCTGATAATCAGCATGAAGCCGCTTCTCATCTGTCTGCCCCTGAACATTTTGTTTGTGATATTTTCTGTTTATTTAAAATACGGGGATTTTTTGAAAATTATGCCTGTTATGCCTCTTTTCGTAATGGCAATGTTTATTATTGTGACAGTTGGAGTGGCGTATTATATATCAGGCAGAAAAATTTGCAGGGCGGATATCGTGGATGCATTAAAAGATGAAACCATGCTTTAGCATATTATCAGCCCCAAAAGCACTGGAATGTCATCCATGGTATTGTCAGGCAAACTGACATTCCAGTGCGATCCGGGCATAGCCGCCTACCTGGATTTGGTCCTTATTAATCCTGGTATAAATATAGGATTTCTTATTCATGGATTCACCCTGGATAAAAGTATTGACTACATTTTCGGCAATCAAGTCATACTGTTTCAAGTAAGAGGTTAAGCCGCTGTTTGAGGTGCCTGTAGCAGCTTCTTCTTCAATATTATACAATGGTGCAAAATTTCTGCAGTGAGCGGTTATTCCTTCCATCGTACTCATGCAGAACATGTGGACTCCAATTACGTCATATTTTTTAGAGAGCAGACG
>NZ_JAWYAJ010000201.1:0-7621 GCF_034124845.1 Robinsoniella sp. | reverse complement strand
TATGCGCTCAGCAATCGAATAGCGATTACTGTTTTTTTCTGCTGGTAATAAATATTAACACGGTTTCTGCTTCCATCTGCCGCTTCATAACAGAAATCAATTTCATCCAATGGATCTTGTGGTCTTTGAATCTGGCACTTGATCAGCATATCGTCAGCGGATATCTGAAGCTGCTGGGCATCCAATACCTCATACCCCGGCATTTTTATTAATTTCCCGTTCTTCCTTGCCATTGGCGGAAGCCCGAAGGTGAGATGGATATCGGAGCAACCAAGTGCTCTGCCCTGTTGAATTAAATCATCTATCTGACCCATGTAATCCTCCTTTTATTCGATGAAATTAGCTACTTTTATCATCTGTTCCATTGTAGTGCGTCCCTGTTCAATCAGGTCCATCAGGTTTTCTTTTAAATCCGTGAATCCATATTCTTTTGCTTTCTTTTTGATTTCCTGTGCGGAAGCATGCTTCATAATTAAATTTCTCAGATCCGGAGATACCAGAATAATTTCATGTACAGCTGTTCTGCCCCGATATCCAGTATGATTACAGTTTTTACATCCGGCGCCATGATAAAACTTCTCAGGCATTGGCCGGTCGGCACTCCATTGCAGCAATTCCTCTTCTGTAGGCGTATACTCTGTTTTGCAGTCCTCGCAAATAACTTTGACCAGCCGCTGTGATACGACTCCGATTACAGAAGATGCTACGATATATGGCTCCACGCCCATATCGATCAGCCGCATAAAAGCAGATGCTGCATCATTGGTATGAACGGTAGTAAGTACAAGGTGACCGGTAATAGCTGCCTGTGCTGCAATGACTGCCGTCTCCTGATCCCGGACTTCTCCTACCATGATAATATCCGGATCCTGGCGCATGATGGAACGCAGTCCGGCAGCAAAGGTTAAGCCTGCCTTCGTATTAATATGAACCTGGGTAACATTTTTTATATATTTTTCCACCGGATCTTCGATGGTCACCACATTGACATCTGGTCTGGACAATTCATGAAGTGCGGAATAGATCGTTGTGGTCTTTCCGCTTCCGGTTGGTCCGGTTACCATGATAATACCGTTTGGATTGGCAAGCAGCCGTTCAAACTTTTGATAGTTGCTTTCACTCATTCCAAGTTCTCTTGCCTGCACAATGTTAATTGCGTTATCACCCAGAATACGTACCACGATCTTCTCGCCAAAGACAGAAGGCAGTGTGGAGATTCGGAAGTTAATATTTTTACTTCCTACCGTCTGGCTGAAACGTCCGTCCTGGGGAACTCTGCGTTCCGCAATATCCAGACCACCCATAATTTTAAACCGGGTAGTAATGGGAACCAGTACCGTAGTATTTAATACCATTGCTTCCATTAAATCTCCATCAATACGAAAACGGATGCGGATGTTATTCTGGCAAGGTTCTATATGAATATCGGATGCTCTCATACTGCATGCCTGAATGATAATGGTATTTGCTAATTTTACCACCGGCGAACTGTCCACCCGGTCCATCATCTGCTGGAAGGACTCAGATACATTGGTGTCAGATTCACCTGTATATTCTCTATGTACATCGTCAATTGCGCTGATCATGGTTTTATTTACATAATTGCGCTTGATTGCTTCTTCCACGTCCAATTTAGAAGCCAGTGCCGGAACCACCTGCTTTCCGGTGAGTGTCTCTAATTCTTCAAATCCATAATAATTAAGCGGATTATCCGTTGCCAGGACTAAATTGTTCTGATCAACACGAAGGGGAATCACCATAAGGCGTTCTGCAATTTCCCTTGGAACCAGTGAAATCGCTTCGATGGTTGATTTTAACTGATCGAAATCCATAATGCGGACATTCATACGCGTGGACAGCGCTTTTAATCGGTCTTCCTCTGTGATATATCCCAGTTCAACCAGTACATCTCCAAGCATTTTTTTCATACTGCTGTTTTTTTGGTATTCCAGGGCTTCTTCTAATTGCTGCTCTGTAATATATCCGGTTTCTATAAGAACCTGACCCAGTCGTAAGTTTTTTAACATACTATTCCCCTTTGATTCTAAATGTGTTATAATTCATCTGCAAAACAAACGAAGGAGAGAAAACAATGGAATATTTTTGGCTTACATATGTTACTGTTATGGGATTCGTGATCGGGAGTTTTTTAAATGTCTGTATCTACCGAATACCCCTGCACCTCAATATCGCAAAAGGACGTTCTTTTTGTCCGTCCTGTCATACCACACTCAAGCCGTATGACATGGTTCCCATCTTCAGTTATCTCATATTGAGAGGCAAATGCCGCAAATGCAAAGCACCTATCTCTGTGCAATATCCGCTGGTAGAAGCATTAACCGGAATTCTCTTCCTTGCAGCTTTTTTAGCTCATGGTTTTACCATTTACAGCGGTTTGCTTTGTCTGTTTTTCTGCTGTCTTATTGTTGTATCAATCACTGATATCCAAACAATGACGATTCCTGATTCCCTGCAGGTTTTTATTTTCATACTTGCCGTAATCAACATCCTCATAACACCCAATGAAATTATGGAAAAATTAATCGGGCTGGCAGTGATCAGTATTCCCATGCTTCTCATCGCTGCTTTAACAGGCGGATTTGGCGGTGGCGATGTGAAACTCTGCGCCGTATGCGGGCTTTTCCTTGGTTGGAAATTAGTACTGCTGGGTGCCTTTATAGGATGCATTCTCGCCTCATGCTGGTCCTTACTTTTAATTATCCGGAAAAAAGCGGATAAAAAAACTTTGATTTCCTTTGGACCGTTTTTATGTTTCGGTTTTCTGTTTTCCGCCCTTTACGGTTCTGCGCTGATAAACTGGTATTTATCATTACTTGGATTCTGATACCTCTTTCTCCGGCTGCTCTGCAGGCTTATTGATTCCATACAGCGATAAGCCAATAGCAGCATTTTGAGTGGCATTTCCCGTAGCATCTCTGTCATTTTCTGATAGAGAAATGCTGTCTATTCTCAGACAGATACTCTTTGCATTTAAAGCTTTTACATAAGCCAGGATATTGTCATAAGTACCGGATACGGAAATTGAAACCTGGCTTTTTAATAATTTTGCCTGATTTTCTTTTTTTTGCCCGGAAATGTTTTCACTCTCAGAAGCAGTTTCTTCTGTTATGTCCTCAGCAGTATTAACCGCTGCTTCCGTTGCCGCTTCTGTCTCAATGTTAAAATCAGAAGAAGCATCCGTATACTCACCAATCTGCAAACTCTGTACATAAAGTGAATTTTCTTTCGCCAAATCATTTACAATTTTATCTATATTGTAACTGTTTAATACGGAATAAAAAAACTCATAATTCTCTTTAGAAATATTCTGCTGAACATTCAAATCGTCTTCAAGCGCGGTATTATCAATCAGTGCCTGCATTTGTTCCTGTTGAATTCTAGCAGCCTCTTCTCTTTCCCTTAGCACCTCTTTCTTTTCAAGTGCGGGATTTAAAAAGAACATCCATACCCCAGCCAGTAAAACAACGCAGATCAGAATCTGAAGCAGTATTTTTTCGCTCTTTTTCATTCTGATTCACCTCCCGTTTGCTGACCCCATAAAGTACAAACCAGCTGGAAGGTATAATTCGCAGCTCCATCCTCACTACTGCCGCTGCTGAATCCAGTGTACTTCACATCCGTATATAATCCGGAATCAGATAAAATTTTGGCAAAAGCAGAGGCGCCGTCCTGGTTCGTTGTATTACAGGAAATGGTGATTTCCCCATTACTGTAACCGTAACTGTTAATCGTGACATCATCCGGTTTTTTTAAATCCAGATTATGAAAATCGTCTGCTTCCAATCGCCGGGTATTTTTAATAACGTCAATATATTGATAACAAGTTTCATTATACTCAGACAGGGATATGGTATAATCCTGTAATGCTTTCGCTCTTTGATACAGTTTTTGATTTTCAGGATCGTTAATAAAATCCTGGCTCATCTGTACCGATGCTTCAACGGATAAATTACTTGCTGACTGGAGTGCATAAACGCCCGCCATTATCAACACAATTCCCATACCGGCAGCCAGGGGGATCAGATCCTTTTTTGTTGTCTTCTCCGTCTTTTTTTCCTTCATCAAAGGGAAGAAATCAATATCCTTTTCTTCTGCTACTTCTGACAGACTGCCTGCTGAAGCTCCTATAGCGTTCAAACAGGTTAAGTCATTGGGACCTGCAAAAGTTACATGCTCCGGAAATGCACACTTTACAGTTGTAATTCCCGTAGCATTTTCGATACGGCTTAGAAACTGTGAATCTCTTGATAAATCTCCATACATCAAAATCTGGCCGACTTTATTCCTTTTCCCTGTCTGGGAATGGAACTGCACAAGCTTAGAAACATTTTCTACGATTTCTTCAAGCGCAATAGAAATTGGATCCACTTCCCGGTTAAGAGACTGCACAGCAGACACAATAAAAGCATTTTCTTCAATGGTATCCTCGGCTTTGATCTGAGTGCTGCGGTATATCATCTTGCTGCCCGCCCCTGTAAATAAAAGACCAATCTGATCTCTTTCCGCACAGCATAGAATGGACATATCATTCCCTCCGGCAACTTTTAAGAGACATGCAAGACGCTCCATACTATTGCTGACCGTTTCGATTCGATAAGGAATAAGTCCTGCCCTGCGCAAAGTGGTGAGATAGTTATTGACCAGTGCCCTGGGCATTAAATAAACATCCACATTCTGCATCGTTTCGTTGTCTGCCCCATCCTTACGTTCATTCTTTTTAACAATATAATCAAACAAATAGTCTGATCGTAGCATTCCGGCCTTATTCAGCTCATTTTCCACCATGCCCCGGGTATGCTTTTTATTACCTGCAGGGACCTGGAATTCTTTTCTTAAAATGTCCACACCACTCACTGTAACAATACTTTTTTTAGTATGTATACGGTGCTCTTTTACTGCAACCTGGATAGCGGCTGCTACAGAGGCAGTGTTTACGATCACTCCGTTTAAATAAGAACCGTCTGGCATTGGAATCTCAATAAAACGTTTCACATTTATAGATTTGGCATTCACATCTTCTTCTACTATATGAATATGTTCTGCCGTAAATTCAATCGATAGTATCATTTTCGTCAGTTCCTTTCTAAATCGTCTGATACATTCCATATATCGGCATTAAAACGCTCGCCACTACCGATCCCACAATAATTGCAATTATAATCAACATTGCAGGTTCCATAATCGCCATCATTTTCTGAGTAGCTGTTTCTGATTCTTCCTCATAATATTCAGAAAGTTTTAAAAACATGGCATCCAGATTACCGGACTCTTCGCCAATATGAATCATGGACCAAACCATACTATCATACAGCCCCTGCTCTTCCAAAGCCTGAGATAGAGAAGTTCCTTTCTCTACCTGCTCTGTGGCCTGTTGCATTTTGTGTTCCAGATAAGTATTGGATATTACCGTACTGCAGATATCCATACAGCGTATTATTGATATTCCGCTGGAGTATAAAATACTCATTCCGTTGGCAAATCTGGATATTAATATTTTTTCCAAAAGCCTGCTGATCAGTGGGATTTTCAGCTTGCTTTTGTCATATCCCAAGCGAAAACCAGGATCCCTTTTTAAAAAATGAAGCAGTAAAATGATACCAATAATTACGCCCAGAGGGATATACCACTGATTCTTCAAAAATACACTGAGCATCATATAAAATGAGGTAAGAGGGTTTAAATCCTGCCCCTCAAACATCGTAAAAAACTGCGGAAGTACTACGGTAAACAATAAAATGATAACGGCAACGGTTATAGCCATTAATAATATGGGATATATTAAAGCAGTCTGAATTTTTCCCTTTAAACGATAGTCTCTCTCATAGTACTGCGCCATCTTTTCCATTACAATATCTAACGAGCCACTGGCCTCTCCTGCCAAAACCATGGCAGAAAGAAGTGTAGGAAATGTTTTGCCCAGCTTCTTCATTGCATCGTGCAGCGTCTCCCCTTTTTCAATTGCTTCGATCATATGCATATAACATTGTTTTTGCTTCGCCTTCCGACATCGTTCATATAAGAGCTGCAGCGAAGTCAGCATATTCATTCCGGAGGACAGCATGATTGCAAACTCCCTGCAGAATAAAGCTACTTCCTTTGGTTTAAAACGGTATTCAGACTGATTCTGTGCTTCCCGCAGCAGATCTGTTCTGGAAACCGATATACAATACCAGCTCTGTTTATCTAAAAAAAGATAGAATTCATCGTCCCCATTGGCTTCTATTTTGCCATTATGTATTTTGCCAGCTGCATCTTTTGCCGAGTAATTATAAAGGATCATACCTGTCCTCCTAACTTTTTTCAGGTCCATAAAGTCTAATATATCGAACTTTTTCTATCACCTTTTTACCTGTATTTCTATTCGTTAATGTTACTGTTAACTTACATACATTTTTTTCGGAAGCTGTGTCAGATTCTGAAAATGTTTTGGAAATTTCAGCGCTTATTCCCAGCTTATTATTCATAAAATATTTCTCATCATATGCAAGGCCCGGAATGACTTTGCAATCCTCACCTAATTGTATTTCCCGATTTTCCCCGGTGCTATATAGGTAATAAATAGTGTCAGGACTGCCCTCCTTTACTTCTACGGCTCCAGAGTAAGTGATCTGTTCATCAATTGCCGTAATCACGCTATTTGCTATCTGACTGGCATTGCTTGCACTGATAACTTTTTGATAAGATTTAAACCACTGGGGAAGTATTGCTGCTACTGTAGTAAAGAAAACAGCAACCAATGTGACTGTCAGGATTACTTCTATTAGGGTAAAACCTTTTTTTCTATCTGGATTTATACACAATCTCTTCTTCATGATCCATCACCACTTTCAGACTCTGGAATTCTTTGAAACTTTGCAAGCACAGAATCAGTGGTACCTTCCGAATCACCACTCTTTGGCTTCACCAATTTTACTTTCGCACTTACTTCTGTCTGATCTGCTAAACTGCCGTCTTTGGTAAGTTTGAATTTCAGTTCAATATCCGATTTCATTGTCTTTAAATTATTCCCAAGTTCCAGATCATTTATCTGATGATTCAGGTTTTTCTGAATGGCATTGTTTTTCACTAAAATACGGTTTGCATTAGAAAATAAAACAGCAACCAAAACCATGGTCATTGCAAATAATGCCAAACTTGTAACTAACTCGATCATCGTTTCACCCCGGTTATTTAAACAAATACTCCGGCGGCTAAAGAAATATTTCACTTTATAAATTAATTTATTTCTTATCATTTGACACCACACCTTCGCATTTTAATAAAGTGTATTTTGTTTGACCGGGTAAACTTTTATCCTGTAAGTAGAATGATGTAATACTGTAATCTCTGGATTTATAATGGATGATGGTCTGTGCCTTTACACGGTTTTTTTGTGTTACTGTCGAATCTCTTGTGAATTTTACCGACACATCAATTTCAGTTCCATTGCCGTCTTCCAGTTTATTACTTAAATCCGCTTTCATACCGGAAGATTCTGCATCTTCTCCTTCTAAACAGGCATCCAGATTAAATGCTCCGTCTTGTATCATGTCGTCAACAATCTCATATATGGAGTTTACATATTGAATAGCCTGTTCGTTGACTAACTGCCCTCTTGAAT
>NZ_JAWYAJ010000200.1:0-9115 GCF_034124845.1 Robinsoniella sp. | reverse complement strand
ATACCCTTTTTTCCCTTTTTTAATCAGTAAAACACCATCTCCATCCAGGTCAGCTGAAGTAAACTTACGGTCAATTTCCGTTACCTTTACATCGTTAACGCTGACGCCGCCCTGAAGGATAATTCGTCTTCCTTCGGAACGGGACGCAGCCAGTTTTGTCTCAACCAAAAGGGTAATGAGATCTTTTCCTTCATCCAGTTCTGTTCTCTTGTAAACAGTGGTTGGCATGTCCTTAGACTTGCCTCCGTCTGCAAATAATGCACGTGCAGCATCCTGAGCTTTTTTCGCTTCCTCTTCTCCGTGTACAATCTTCGTTATTTCAAATGCCAGTACATCTTTCGCTTGGTTGATTTGGGCACCTTCCAGTGCTCCCAGCCTGCGTACTTCATCCATTGGAAGGAAAGTTAAGAGTCCGAGACATTCTTCCACTTTCACATCTTCGATGTTTCTCCAGTACTGGTAGAACTCGTATGGAGAAGTCTTTTCCGGATCCAGCCATACTGCTCCCTTCATGGTTTTACCCATTTTAATTCCTTCGCTTGTCGTTAGAAGTTTGAAAGTCAGACCAAATGCAGGCTTCTGTTCTTTTCTGCGGATCAGTTCTACGCCGCCGATAATATTAGACCACTGGTCATTGCCGCCTAATTCCATTTTACAATCATACATTTTATTTAATTTCCAGAAATCGTAGGACTGCATTAACATATAGTTAAATTCAAAGAAGGTAAGTCCTTTTTCCATTCTCTGTTTGTAACAGTCTGCAGTCAGCATTTTATTTACAGAAAAATGAACGCCGACTTCTCTTAAGAACTCTACATAATTTAAATCTAACAGCCAGTCAGCATTATTAGCAATGATTGCTTTATCATTGTCAAAATCAATAAATCTGGATAACTGCTCTTTAAATCTCTGGGCATTGTACTGAATGGTTTCCATGGTCATCATAGAACGCATATCGGATTTTCCGGATGGATCTCCAATCATTGTAGTCCCGCCGCCTAAAAGAGCAATCGGTCTGTGTCCTGCCTGCTGCATATGCATCATAGCCATAACGGTGAGGAAATGTCCTGCAGTAAGGCTGTCTGCCGTAGCATCAAATCCAATATAAAATGTAACGGACTCCTTACCTAATAATTCCCGTATTTCTTCCTCATGAGTTGTTTGTTCGATAAATCCTCTTTCTTTTAAAATATCGAATACATTTGCTGCCATCATCATTCCTCCTAATTCACTGTTTTTAATATAACATATGGGTTTGTGTATTTCAAGTAGGACGAGCATCTGTTTTTACCCACAAAAAACTCCCGCCCTTTAAATTAAAAAGGACGAGAGTAAAAACTCACGTGTTACCACCTTTTTTCACAGCCAGCTCGCACTGTCTGCCTCACTAAGTACAGAATATCTATACTTTGTCACTATAACGTGTGCACAATCCGTCGCAGCCTACTTTTTTCATACAAATATATGGAAAGTTCGGTACGCAGCTCAAAGAGGTATTCACAACAAGTCTCTCATGCGCCTCTCATCAACCGGCTGCTTTCTGTATGATACCTCTTATTGTTACTTATTCTTATCATTGCCTTATCTAATGCATTCATTATAAGAGCCGTTTTCTGTTTTGTCAACGGGTATTTTTATTTTGTCAGAATTACATTTTTTAATTTATCTGCAGCGACCTGGTAATCATATCCTGTCCGAACATTGCCTTAATGGTCACCGTTCCTTTTTTCAATGCTTTTACCATGCCTTTTTTATTAATTGTGGCTATGGACGGTTTGCTGCTTACCCAGGTTACTTTTTGAGAGACACCTTTTACCTTTAGCTGCATCTTTTTGCCTACGCCCAGGCTGGATTTAAAACCGGATATATAAACAGAACTGATTCTGGATGCCTGTTTCAGATTCGCAATGGTAATTTTACCGTTTGTTCTCCAGGAAACCCCTTTTGCCGGTTTCACCCAGACCTGAATCTTGGAGACCTTTTGCCGGTATTTCCATTTGGACAGATCCGCTGAGAACTGCTGCTTTCTTCCGGTTAAAACGGAGGATGCCGCTTCGAATATATGCTTTCCGTTGAAAAAGCGGACTCTTACTTCAGCTTCCTTTGCCCTGGTTCCGGTAACCATAATGTCAAAAATAAAACGGCTTCTTGTCTTAAAACTCAACGGCTTTTTAAATTTCTGTCCCACTCCGCGGTACAGATTATTATTTGCATTGCTGTCCACATTGAGTGTGGTTTCATTTTTAGAAACATCCGTACCTCCGTTATAGGTATATTTCCAAAGATTTGACAGACTTTTCTGCCCCTTGCTGTTCTTAACCAGATAAAGGCTTCCGTTATTATAGGTCGTCATCCTTTTGAATTTACTCCAGTTAAATCCGGATATCCGGCTGCTCCAGCTTGGAATACCAATTTCCTTTAAGGCAAATTTACTGATGGTTTCCGACGCCGTAGTATCTATGTACTTAAATACATCCCAGATTCTTTTTTGTTTGTAGGCGTATTCCGTCTGACCCGGGCGGTTACTCCAGATTCCTGCGAATATACCCTGGTTTTCTTCCTCCACATGATCCACGTGCCTGGTTATAATCAGGGAATCAATCTGACTGTTAAACTCCGTGATATAATAGGCATAGGCGTAGGCTGCCGCCTGGAGTTTCTCGTCTCTTCCCCGCCCGCCTGTATAAGAGGAAAATCCCTGCTCCGATAAAATCACCCTGCAGTTTTTATTCTTCTTTTTTACATAGTCGGTCAGTACTTTGATATTATTCATGGTAATATACTGGGAACTGCTGCTGTTGGAGCCGATATCATCCCAGAACACAGGGTCCGTCAAAGGCTGCGGGTAGGCATGATATGCCACGTTCCATGGTATGTTACCTTCGTTTTGGAGGGCACTTACAAAGCCGTCCAGCGTACTCTTTGCCGTATAGGAGCCTCCGGCAGGCTGTAATTGGTTCCAGCAGTTTGTCAGGGGGATATATACCCTTGCATTGCTGTAGATACTGCGCAGCGCCGTAGAGATCACCCGGAAACTTCTGGCATAGCTTTTTGTATATTTGGATCTGGACATTGCTCCCATATAATTGTAGCGGATATAATAATCCACTTCATTGCCAACAATCCAGTTGGAAATCCTTCCATTTGCCTTGGAAGAACCCATATAACGTTCTCCCAGGAAAGAAACCAGGGCTGAAAGATTCTGCACCCCGTCTTCATTCATGGTATTCAGTCCATAATAGGCCTCTGATCCCCCCTGTGCACCGGGCGGAACCAGAACTGATGCCTGAGATTCTCCTCTCAGAAGCAGGATCCCGGAGACAACCACATTGCTTTGTGTCAGGCTTCTCACCTGAGAGTCCACACCGTTACAGCCTGATTTTAAAAACCAGTAGGTTTTTCCTTCGTAATGATAGCGGTAAGCATTGCTGTCATTTTTCTGCCAGTCCAAAGCCATAAATTCATCCAGCAGGATATTCACTGCAGCATGCTTGATCCCCAGATCTTCTGCATCCGCCAGCATTGTCGGGCTGACCTGAAGCCCTTTTTTAGACGTTGCTTTTGGAAAAGAATAGCGGTATTTTGCCACAGCATCAGGATTTGTAATATATACGGGATCACTGACGATTTCGTAGCCTCCGGATTTCCTCTTAACGGCAATGATGAACTTATTGTAAAGTACACTGTCGGACTTATCCTTGTTCAGGGCTGTCCGCAAAATAATAGATTTACTTCTCTTACAGGATGCCAGGGGCTTCGTACTTCCCTTTATTCTGGAAGCATAGGGCCTTAAGCCAAATAAATAATACTTTCCATCTGTGCCGGATGCAGATACCGATCCCTTCGCACGTACCACCACCTGGGTTCTGTTCGCCGTATTAATCATACAGCTTTGAATCTCCATTCCCTTTTTGGCTGCATCCGCCGAAACGGGTACGAACAGTAACACAAGTGCAACTAGAAAGATCCCTCCCTTAAATAATCTTTTCACAACACACATTTATCTTTCTCCTTAAATCATTCCAGGTAAAAAATGAGGCTTGTACCTCCCGGTCCAAATACGCCGGGCGGCACTAGAATAAATTTCAAACACACTCAATTCCTTCATCTACAATCAGATTCCTGCCATCTGCAGCTGTAGTTGCCAGTTCATCGCATCTTTCATTTTGTGCATGACCATCATGGCCTTTCACCCAGATGAATTTCACATCGTGAGGTTCTTTTGCAGCGAGCAGCCTTTTCCACAGATCCACATTTTTCACCGGTTCATTTTTTCCCCGTTTCCAGTTCTTTTTCAGCCAGCCGTCAATCCACTTTTGATTAAAGGCATCCACTACATATTTAGAGTCCGAATATAACTCTACCTGGCAGGGGCGGTTCAACGCTTCCAGTCCAACAATTGCAGCCATTAACTCCATACGGTTATTGGTTGTCTTCACATATCCCTGGCTGTATTCCCTTTTGTGTTCCTGACCTTTTGCATCCACACAGATCAGAATTGTTCCATATCCCCCCGGTCCGTCCGGATTGCCCCTGGCAGCACCGTCGGTATAAATTTTTACCAGCATTTTACTCCTCCTTTTAACCCTTACACTCATTTAAATCCATTGCATTGTGCAAATTACAGAGACCATTCACCCGTCTCAATAAATCTCTTCGCAGTATTTTCTGCATTGTTGATAATCTCTTTTTCATATCCGATTATACTCAGCAGTTTAATTGCATTTCTGGAAGTTGCCCTTCCCTGGTACAGTTTATAATCAAATAGTATATCATTTTTATAGACTTCTTCCTGGAAATGGTAATTGTCATAATTCTCTTCCAGAATATGTGTCAGCTCAATATCATGGGTTGCCGCAAAGCTTAAAATATAGCTTTGTGCCATGCTTTTCAGGATCTGGGAAGATGCTGCGATACGTTCTACCGTATTTGTTCCTCTGAGCACCTCATCTACAAAGCACATAATCGGCTTTCCTTTTTCCATTTTATCCAGAATACGTTTTAAAGATTTAATCTCAACAATATAGTAACTCTCCTGGCTCATCAGGTCATCCCTTAACGCCATGGAAGAATATACTTCGTAGAAGTTCGACTTAAAAGTTTTTGCCATACAGGTATAAATGGTCTGTGCCAGAATCCCGTTAATTGCAACTGTTTTCAAGAAAGTGGATTTACCCGATGCATTGGATCCCGTAACCAGAACTCCTTTGTTTGCCTTGATGGAATTTTTCACAGGATTATCTATCATCGGATGATAAAGGTCCTGCGCTTCCAGAAATGCCTCTTTTGAGTCTGACAGTTCCGGAATGGTATAGTCCTCCATCATAGTTCGAAAAGATGCAATGGCAATAGCCACTTCCAGCATTCCCATATTGTCAACCATAACTTTAAAACTTTCCAGATTATCTTTTAATTCTTTTATAACCGTCCGGAACTGAATCATATCAATATGAAAGGTATAATTTACATAATCCACAACGATATTGCCCACACCGCCTCCACGGTCACTGCTGGCACTTCCCGCCAGTAAGAAGAACGTATTTCGTTTAAATTTATTAAACTTTTTCCTTGCCTCAATTGCCTTTTTCACGTATTTTTTTACTTCCTCACTGTCGGTGCCTGAAATATGGTCCGCCATTTTAATCAGCTGCACCATAACTTTACAGGAAAGGGTATATGGTGATACTTTTCTGGCCTCCGTGAAATAGGATGTCCAGCTATATGCCAGAACACAAATCATTCCCACCACGCCTGAAGGGGGATTTACAAAAATCATTGCAGCCATGAAAAAAGTCAATAAAATCGTGATGTAATGCTTGGCATTTGTCTGAGGCTCCAGATCTGCCAGATTATAGACATAATCAAACATGGAGCGGCGTCCCGATTTACCCATTTCCCCAAAACTCACCTGCAGCTTTTCACGTTCTTCCTTATGAGTCATGAAATACTCAACTAAACGGTTCCGCTCTTCTAACTCTTCTTTTGAAAATGAAGGTCTTCGCAGCACATCATACAGACAGCTTTCTCCGATACTGGAACCCGTATTATTTAAAAGCATGAAAATCGTATCCATATCCAAATCATTCCAGGTAATATCATCAATCGCATATCCTTTTTTTCCATTTAACTCGAAATAATGGCTGATAGCCTCAAATTCCGCATATTCATATTCTCTGTCCGGCCTTTGGCCCCATGCCAGACGCGCTTTTCGCAATATGCTCTTCTGCCGCCTTTTATTATCAAACACGCAATATGCTCCAAAGCATATCAATATCAGTACCGCCACTGTTAACACAACTAGTCCCTGTTCCATCTTGCTCCTCTCCAGCTATAAGATCTGCCTCACTTTTTCTACCACATCCTTTGCTTTCCTGTGGTCTGTTCCGGTTGCCGTAACCCCTACTACAATTTGTTCTTTCCTGGCTATTCCCGGGAAATAAAAATCGCACTTATTTTTGTCGCTGCATACATTGACTGTGATCCCCATACATTTACAGACACTGTAAATATCATCATTTGTTTTATGATCATTCGTGGCAGCGATCACAATATCTGCCCCATAAATATCTTCCCGCTCATAATTTTTCCTGAGGATCCCAATCACGCCGTTATGCTCCAGTTCCTGCAGTTCCGGATTTACTTCCGGGGCGATTACCACCAAGTGGTTTGTGAATTCAATAAGGGAACGGATTCTCCGTTTCGCTATGGTACCTGCACCTACAACTACCACTTTCTTATCGGACAAATCCACAAACATTGGAAAATAGGGTTTTTTCTTTTCTGCCATCTTCCTCACTCCCTTGCCATGTATTCCTATTTTCTTACGCTTACCATCATATCACATGCGAAAATAAAGTTAAACCTGATTTTACAAGAAATATCTAGAATTTTTATGATAGATGTATTATAATGGAACTGTTTTTAGACCGTTTTTGGATCGGCGGAGCGCTAGAGCTTGTTTTAATGCTCAAATCCGCCCAATGTACATAACCAATGATATACCAGTCCCCAGGAGTATTTGGAAATTCATTCCCGACATCTGTACGCCCCAGCTTGCGGCATAATGATCCCGAATTCAGGTTACATAGTCCGCTATGTGCCCTGAATCCGGAACAAATTTCCACAAGCCGGAACACACATCTGCCAGAAAACAATTTTCAAACACCCTGGGAAAGAGGAGGAAATTATGAGCTTTGAATTTATCAAAAAACTTCCGACACCGGAAGAAATCCGTACAGAATATCCATTATCTGATTATGCAGCAAATGTAAAACAAAAAAGAGACGCAATGATTCGTGACGTATTTACCGGGGCATCTGATAAATTTCTTGTAATCATCGGACCCTGTTCCGCTGATAACGAAGATGCTGTCTGTGACTATATTAACCGCCTGGCAAAGGTTCAGGATAAAGTTTCAGATAAGATTATTTTAATTCCACGTATTTATACGAATAAACCAAGAACGACCGGTGAAGGCTATAAAGGAATGGTACATCAGCCGGATCCCGAGAAAAAACCCGATTTATTAGCCGGACTAATCGCCATCCGTAAATTACATATCCGTGCAATTGATGAAACGGGACTTACCGCAGCTGATGAAATGCTGTATCCGGAAAACTACCGATATCTCTCCGATCTGCTCTCCTATGTTGCCATTGGTGCACGTTCCGTAGAGGATCAGCAGCATCGTCTGACAGTAAGTGGTATGGATGTACCCGCAGGCATGAAGAACCCAACAAGCGGTGATTTTTCCGTAATGTTAAATTCTGTAGTCGCAGCCCAGTGTTCACACAGCTTCAGCTACCGCGGCTGGGAAGTTAAAACAACAGGTAATGATCTGGCACATGTTATTCTCCGGGGTGCAGTAAACAAACACGGTAACAACCTGCCAAATTATCACTATGAGGATTTAAATCTGCTGTTGGAAATGTATGATGCAAGAGATTTAAAAAATCCGGCTGCAATTATCGATGCAAACCATTCCAATTCCGGTAAGCAGTATGGGGAACAGGTTCGTATTGTAAAAGAAGTATTGCATAGCCGCAGTGTAAATCCCCGCATGAAAGAAATGATTAAAGGCGTCATGGTTGAAAGTTATATTGAACCTGGTTGCCAGAAAATCGGCACGGCAAATCATGTCTATGGCAAGTCCATCACTGACCCCTGCCTTGGATGGCAGGAATCAGAAGATCTGATTTATCAGATTCATGAGATGTGCTAGAGCGTGTTTGATAATTGTTTTGTGGCAGATGTGCGTCACACTTTGTGGTAGATTTGTCCGGGATGAAGGGCGACAAGCGTACTGCATAACCTGAATTCGGAGCAATTATACCGCATAGTGCAACTAAAAACCGGATACGCCAGAAATATTCATTCTGGCCGTATCCGGTTATTTATATTGATCCTATTTATTCTTATCCTCTCGGATGTGCTTTGGCATATACCTCTTTGACCCTGTTTGCATTCATATTCACATACATCTGGGTTGTAGAAATATCAGAGTGTCCCAGCATTTCCTGCACTGCCCTTAAGTCCGCACCGTTTTGTACCAGATGGAGTGCAAATGAGTGGCGCAGTGTATGAGGCGTAATATCCTTTGTAATGTTTGCTTTGGTGGTATACTGTTTAATCAGTTTCCAAAAACCCTGTCTGCTCATGGGTTTCCCGGAACAATTCACGAATAAGCATTCGCTTTCACTGTCTTTTAATAATGCTGCCCGGCTTTCGGACAAATATTTCTTCAGTGCTGCTTCTGCTGCTTTCCCAAAGGGAATAAACCGTTCTTTATCTCCTTCTTTGCATAGCACATAATCCATATTCAGATTCATATCCTGTACCCGCAGGGATATCAGCTCTGATACTCTCATACCAGTTGCGTACAGCAGTTCCAGCATAGCCTTGTCCCGAATTTCTTTTGGCGTTGCCCTGCCGGGCTGTTCCAGAAGAAGTACTACCTCTTCCATCGTGAGCACTTCCGGAGCTTTTTTGTCTATGTGGGGAGCCTTTATCACTTCCGTAGGATCTTTTTCAACTTTATGTAATCCGAACATGTAATGAAAAAATGCTTTCATCGATGCAATATTCCTGGACACTGTTGCAGTGGATAACCCCTGCT
>NZ_JAWYAJ010000199.1:0-3488 GCF_034124845.1 Robinsoniella sp. | reverse complement strand
GGCTTCGTAGGTGGCCTGAAGAATGTTGATTTCATCAATTCTTGCCGGGCTTGACATCCCCACGCCAACTGCAAGGGCTTTCTCCATAATCTCATCAAATAATTCCTCGCGTCGCTTTTCACTCAGCTGCTTAGAATCGTTGAGATACATAATTCTGCAGTCCTGGGGCAGGATAACGGCACCGGCAACTACGGGACCGGCAAGAGGTCCTCTTCCGGCCTCATCAATGCCGCAGGCATATCCAATGTATTCGTATTCCTTTTCATATGCCATCATTTTTTCAAGACGCTGCTTTTCTGCTTCCAGGGCATCCATTTTTTTCTGATAGCGCTTAATAAGGCTGGCAACACCGGTACGGGTATCGGGAGCATGAACCTTCATTAAATACAGCAGCTGCTCATTGGAGCCGGCATGCTCAAATTCCTCTTTTATCTCTGATATTTTTTTATTCATAAATACCTCTGTTCTCTATTGATGCTTCAAAAAACCGAATTTACTAAAAGGCCAGATTCTAAGCCATGCCCTGCCAATAATATCTTTTCTGTGGATCAGCCCTACATTGGGATCACGGCTGTCAGAGCTGTTATTACGGTTATCACCCATTACAAAATACTCATCGTCACCCAGCGTGATGGGTTCTGCAGCGGTGCCCGGATCATCGATGGTCTCTCTGCCATAATTTTCATTCAGGTCTTCTCCATTGATGTAAACTTTTCCGTCTATAACCTGAACGGTATCTCCCGGCAGTCCGATAATTCGTTTGATATAGTAGGTATGGTCTGCGTGCTGATAAGGAAATACAATAATATCGAATCTCTCAGGATCTTTGAAACGGTATGTAATCTTATCGGTAATCAGATTGTCCCGGTTTTCCAGTGTGGGATACATAGAAGATCCGTCTACCTGTGTACGCTGTCCTACAAAATGAACAATTAAAAATGTTACTACTAATACAATGGCTATATACAGTAACATACTTAAAAGTTCCCTTAACATGCTTCTCTCCTTGTTTTCCTCAGTATTCTTCTGACTCATGCTGTCCACCGCTTCCTTTACTTAGTTAGTATATATTAAATGAAGCCGGCGATGGCAGACTTCTACACCTGCTCATTTCCGGCTTATTCCAAACATTATGATTTTATTGGTGCTTCAGAACACCAAATTTGCTGAAAGGCCAGATTCTTACCCATGCGCGTCCGATAATATCGGCACGCTTTATATTGCCTACACTGGGATCCCTGCTGTCTTTACTCTCGTTGCGGTTGTCTCCCATTACGAAATACTCATCATCACCCAGAACAATTGGATTTTCTGCTATACCGCTGTCCTGCGTTGCTTCTTTACCGTATGTTTCTTCCAGTACTTCACCATTGATATAAATGCTGCCGTTATCAAGCTGTACGGTTTCACCGGGAAGACCGATGATCCTTTTGATATAATAGGTTTCCTCCTCGTAATAATAAGGAAATACGACAATATCAAAACGAGACGGATCCCGAAAACGGTAACTTAATTTATCAACGATCAGATTATCCTTATCTTCCAGTGCCGGAATCATGGATGGACCACTGACCTGTGTGCGTTGTCCAATAAAATGTATCACTACAAATGCCAGCACAAGAACAATCACTATGTACATCAACATACTTAAAAGTTCACGCACTACGCTCCTGGACGGCTCTTCACCGCCCGGTTCTATATTTTCCCCTTTTGACATTCCGTCACCACTTTCTTTATACTCTTGTCCCCTTAATCTTAAACGTTTCTTTCCGGAAATTCAATAGTGATTTTCCCCAATCTTCCACTTCTGAAATCCTCTACCACTGTGGAAGCTGCTTTTGCATAATCTAAATCATTTCCCTTTAAACGGCATCCTCTGTTTACCGCAATCTGTTCCAATACCTCTACATCAGTACCGGACTCGTCGCAGTCATATCTCTCTGCGAGCACTCCCTTATAGTGCTCTTTCAAAAAGCTTATGAGCTGAATGCCTAATTCGTCAACATTTAAAATTTCATCTTTAATTGAGCCCACCATTGCCAGATGAAGCCCTACTGTCTGATCCTCAAACTTGGGCCACAGAATTCCGGGAGTATCCAGAAGTTCTACATTTTTATTCAGACGGATCCATTGTTTTCCTTTTGTAACACCAGGTTTATTACCTGTCTTGGTGCATGCTTTTCCGGCAAAGGTATTAATGAAAGTAGATTTTCCCACATTGGGAATCCCTACTACCATCGCTCTTACCGGACGGTTTTTAATGCCTCTTTTCCGGTCCCGTTCAATCTTTTCCTGGCATGCTTCCTGAATGACGCCATTGATGGCTTTGATTCCGGTCCCGTTCTTTGAATTGACTTTGACGACAAAAAAACCCTTCTCTTTAAAATATGCCGACCACAATTCGTTCTGCTTCTCATTTGCCAGATCTGCTTTATTTAAAAGAATCAGCCTGGCTTTGTTCTTTCCAAGTTCATCGATATCCGGATTCCTGCTGCTTAGCGGAATCCTTGCATCTACAAGCTCGATAACCAGATCAATTAATTTAATATCTTCCTGCATCATACGTCTGGCTTTCGTCATATGACCCGGATACCATTGATAATTCATAAATTTCTGCCCTTTCTACTTCACGAAACCAAATTCACTGGCTGGTGAGACACGAAGCCAGACTTTGCCTTCGATATCGTCAATATTGACGTTGCCAATATCTGCGTAGCGGCTGTCTTCACTGTTGTTACGGTTATCTCCCAAAACAAAATATTCAGAAGAACCCAAAACGATGGGCTGGTCAGCCAGACCGGCATTACTGATCGATGGATAATCCGCATCTTCCAGATATACCTTGTCATTAATATAAATCATGCCTTCTTTAATCTGGATTGTTTCTCCAGGAAGTCCGATTACGCGTTTGATATAAGCGTGGCTGGTCTTACTGCCGTTTGGCTTAAATGATATAATGTCATTTCTGGAAGGCCCACCCAGTTTATACGCTAGGGTATTAATCAGGACTTTGTCTCCCCCGGACAGGGTCGTGTCCATAGACTGACCGATGTTTGTCCGTACTTGTCCAAAGAAAAATACCAGAATATATGCAAATAAAATAACTACAATGATTTCGAATGTCCATCCTAAGATAGATTTTAACTTATTCGTTTCTTTCTTTTCCCCTTGGCGATCCCCTCTGCTCCTTGCACGTTCTTTTCGCATAATGCACCTCACAATTGCCTCTAGTACAGCATGGCACAAATTTCACAGTTATTTACGCACTGCTGTACTGGTAGAAAATAGGGACAATTACCTAAGTATTTGTCCCTGGTTCATTTCATTATTTTACTAATTCTTTTACCTTGGCTCTCTTACCAACACGGTTTCTTAAGTAATTCAGTTTTGCACGTCTTACTTTACCTCTTCTGATTACTTCTACTCTTTCCACGCTTGGGGAATGCAGCGGCCAGGTTTTTTCCACACCAATTCCGTTAGAATTTTTT
>NZ_JAWYAJ010000198.1:0-1914 GCF_034124845.1 Robinsoniella sp. | reverse complement strand
GAGTTACATATTTTCCCATGGAATTAAAATATAAATTTGAGGAGATAATCAGATGAAAAATTTTTTGCCGATTGGCTCAGTAGTACTATTAAAAGAGGCATCAAAAAGGCTTATGATTTGCGGACGTATTCAAATGCGTACAGATGAAGGAGAACGTAAATTATATGATTATTGTGGTTGTCTCTATCCGGAAGGTATATTGGATCTGGAAAGAACTTTTTTATTTAATAATGAAGATATAGATAAAGTTTTCTATATGGGAATGCAAGATGAAGAAGAGTTTAAATTTCGGGCTTATATCCTGGACAAGGTCAAGGATAATCCACTGGGCGAGAAAATTGGAAATATGAGTGAGAATGCTTATGAATAGCTTTGAACCTATAATATTAGTTTAAGAATTCAGCAAGTGCAACTGCATTTGCTGGATTTTGTGTACATTTAAAGCTATTCAAAGAAAGAAGGAGAGGATTTTTATGGGAGAACTGGAAGTTATGCCACTAAAACTAAAATTACAGATTTCTTCATTTCAGAAATTAGAAAGAGATTTAAACGATATAAAAACAGGCATTTCCGAAGTAAAAGGAAATTTATATTTGAAGAATTCTTATTCCTACAATATAAAACGTACTTTACAACAAATAAATGATGAGACTCAGCGTTCGTTTAATCATGTGAAAACTCTTGGAGGCGGTTTGTCAGAAATTGTCAAGCTGTATGAGCAGACGGAAAAAGAAATATCCGGAAGTAAAAATAATTTAAAAGTGATACCGGATGCTTTGCCAGCTTCGAATATAAGTATGGAGTCCCAGGAAGGGGATAAGGCAGATTTTTGGAATGATTTTAAGTCAAATCTTGGATCAGATGTAGCTGGTTCCTTTTTGAAAAGCAGTGGCGCCTTTTTGGGCAGGTTTGCTGGGGAAATTAATATTTTAACTTCAGTTGCCCGAAGCTCCGGTGAAAATGCATTTGTAATTATCAATCCTAATGTGGCAGAAACGACAGCAGCTATGGTTAAAGGCGGAAATGCATTAAAGGCTGGTGCGAAATACGGTTTGCCAATTATAGGCGCGATTATAGATTTTGCAGCAATGAAATTTAGCGGGGAAAGTACCCAGGATGCTTTTGTTAAGACGGGGGCTCACGTAGGAATTGGACTTGCCGGTGGAGCGGCTGGTGCGAAAATAGGGGCGGTTGTAGGCTCAGTAATTCCGGGAGCAGGTACAGTGGCTGGTGCAGCAATAGGATTTGTTGCCGGAGCAGCAATTACAACTGTTGGCAATATGGTGTTTGATTATGTATATGATAACTGGGATGATGTAGTATCCGGTGTTCAGAAAGCCACAGATTATGTAGCAGATAAGGTTAATGATGTTGTGTCGGGAATAGGGGATGCCTTTAGTGATATTGGTAATGCAATAGCAAGTCCATTCCAGTCTCTTGGCGCATTATTTGGATAATTTGATTAGGAAAGGAAGACAAACATGATGGAAAAAATATTGCCGATAGGAAGCGTAGTGATACTAAAACAAGGAAAGCAGAAATTAATGATTATAAATCGAGTTCCATTGTATAACAATGAAGGGACAATCGGCTATTTTGATTATGCGGCATGTGTATATCCGGTAGGGCAGACAGATCAGCAGATGTATTTTTTTAATGAAGAAGACATTAAGGATATTTGTTTTGAAGGGTATCGGGATGAATCGGAAGAAGCTTATTGTAAGGTATACATGGAAAATATACAACAGGTGAGATATCCAAAATTGCAATTGAAGTTTGAAGAGGAGCCAGGCACCCCGGATAGTATTTGATCATTCATTTTATCCATCTGTATGTTGCAAAACGGCAGCTTACCGCTCTAGAGCGTGTTTGAAAATTCATTCCCGCCATCTGCACGCCCCACTTTGCGGCATA
>NZ_JAWYAJ010000197.1:0-2454 GCF_034124845.1 Robinsoniella sp. | reverse complement strand
AGATCGGCACGCGGCTGTCAAACTGTCCATTGATACTGGTTGGAGTATATTGGAACACACCCAGATTCATGGTGAGTTTTCCGGATATTTCGTCTTCCATTTCTACTCCCATGCCCTTTCCGTAATAATCATTATGGGGAAAGAGCTTTGCTAAAGCCCTGATTTTTTCAAATCCCCTGCTAGGCGCAACCGGAAGCCCCGCCAGCAGCTGCAACAATGCTGTCAATGCACTGTTTCCAACTTCCGGTGTGGAAGCATGTCCTGCCACACCCTTAGCGGTTATCACAATCTCATCCTGGTTTTTCGTTACGGTAAACTTAACCTTTGTCTCATCCTGTGCTTTTTTTGCAGCATCCAGAGCCGTTTGTTCCTCTAAGCCCAAAATGACAGCTTCTGCATTAGCAGGAACCACATTTACTTTATCACCGCCATGGATCTTCACAATCTTTGGCAATGCATCACAATCTTCAAATTCTCCATGGAATTTCTTAGAGAAATGACCTTTTTCAATATTAATAACCGGATAGTCCGCATCCGGTGTAAAACTCATTGGAGCTTCTTTTTCTATTCCATAATAATACACCAGATCTGAAGAACCGCATTCTTCATCCGATCCCAAAATCAATCGTACATTATAGTCCAGTTCAATCCCCAGATCCTTAACAGCCTTCATGGCATATAAAGCTGCCATTGCCGGTCCCTTGTCGTCTGCCGTACCTCTTCCGTATATTTTTCCATCTCTGATCACCGGCTGAAACGGATCCGTAACGGTCCAGTCTTTTGTCACAGGTACCACATCCAAATGCGCCAGGATATCCAGCTGTTTTTCTTTCTCATTAAAATCGCCGGTGACAACACGGTTTTCATAATTCCTTGTTGCAAATCCATAAGAATCCATCAATTCCTTCGCAGCTTCCAGTACCTCTGCCGGTCCTTCACCATATGGTTTGCCCGGTGTCTCCTGCGTTCTCTGGCTGTCAATCCTGACAAGCTTCATCACATCGTCAATCAGTTGTTCCTTATGTGCGTCAATATATGCGTCAATTTGCTCTCTGTACATGATGTACCTCCTTGATAATTTGCGTTGCTCTTATTGTACTGCTAAGTTGGTGAAACATCAAGGTACATTTGTTTAACATTCATTAACTCTGATTCCTCAACTTATCTTGTCATAAACAGAAGGAAAGACCTCCAGGCTCCGCTTTAGAATCCCCTGAATCTGCGCTATAAACATCCCATAATTTGTAATCGGTACCCTTGCATCTTCGGCACATTGTATCCGATACTTCATCTCTCTTTCATTGAGTGTACAGCCGCCGCAGTGAATAATCAGTTTATACTTTGATAAATCGGAGGGAAATTCCACACCGCTTGTAAACTCCAGATGAATCGCTGCCCTCGTATATTGTTTCAGCCAGGCAGGTATTTTAACAGTTCCGATATCATTGCACTGCCGATGGTGGGTGCAGCCCTCTGATATGAGCACCGTATCCCCATCTTTTAATTTGTCTATTGCAGCCACTCCTTCCACCAGGGTTTTCAGATTTCCTTTATGCCTTGCAAACAATATGGAAAATGAAGTGAGCAGAACATCCCGGGGGGTGTCTTTGGCAGCCTGTTTAAATGCCTGGCTGTCTGTGATTACAAGCTTTGGAGGCTGTGCCAGTTTCTTCAGTGCAGCCGCCAGATCCACATCCTGAACCACAAGCGCTGATGCCCTTGCCTCCAGGATATCCCGGATGGTCTGCTGCTGAGGCAGAATCAACCGCCCTTTCGGCGCCGCTTTATCAACCGGCACTACCAGCACCGCCAGATCCAGCGGTTCCAGCAGATCCTGTACAATGGGGATTTCCGGCTTATCATGAGGTGCCTGGCTTGCAATGAGCTCTTTTAATTCGTAAATATTCTGACCGGTAACCGCGCTGACTGCAATATAATTGGACCGCCCCATGCACAGTTTTTCTATTTCCTCCCGTGAAAGGCTTTCCGCCTTATTAAAGGCTACTACATAAGCAATCTGTTTCTCTTCCATCTTATTAATCAGGGCATAGTCCTGACTGGTCATGCCAAGGTATGCATCTACCACCAAAACAGCAATATCGGTTTTATTCAAAACCTGGTAACTTTTTTGAACCCGCAGAGCACCAAGCTCTCCCTCGTCATCAATTCCCGGCGTATCGATCATTACAACAGGTCCCAGGGGCAGCAGTTCCATTGCCTTCGATACGGGATCTGTGGTAGTTCCTTTTACATCCGATACGATTGCCAGACTCTGACCGGTAATCCCGTTAATCACACTGGATTTCCCTGCATTTCTTCTCCCAAAAATCCCAATATGCACCCGGTCAGCCGAAGGTGTACTGTTTAATCCCATATTGTCCTCCTCACCTTTATCTTAATCTAGAGCGTGTTTTAAAATTGCTTTCTGACAACTGTACGTCACACTTTGTGGGA
>NZ_JAWYAJ010000196.1:0-1523 GCF_034124845.1 Robinsoniella sp. | reverse complement strand
CCTGCTCCTGCCGAGATCTTTAAGTTACGTACCGTTACTTCAAAGTCTGTCGGTGCGCCAAGCTTTGTCTGGTCATCTGTCAGACTGTACTGTGTCTTAGCAACACAGATCGGGCAGTTTCCAAATCCAAGACCTTCCAGCTCTTTTGCCTGTTTCTGTGCATTTGCTGTAAGAACTGCCTTCTTTCCGCCGTATACTTTCTGTACGATTGCATTTAATTTATCTTCGATGCTTCCGTCTAATTCATAAGAATAGTGGAATTCACTTGGCTCTTCTACTAAACGGATTACTTCTTTTGCAAGTGCTACGCCGCCTTCGCCGCCTTTTGCCCATACTTCAGAAAGTGCCACGTTTACACCCAGCTCTTTACATTTTGCTTCTACCAGGTCTAATTCTGCCTTGGTATCTGTTGGGAATGCATTAATTGCTACCACGCATGGCAGTCCGTATACATTTTTGATATTGCTTACATGTTTCAGTAAGTTTGGCATGCCTTTTTCCAGTGCTTCTAAGTTTTCGTTATTTAAGTCAGCCTTTGGAACGCCGCCATTGTATTTTAATGCACGTACTGTTGCTACGATTACAACTGCGGATGGGGTAAGCCCAGCCATACGGCACTTGATATCCAGGAATTTCTCAGCACCAAGGTCTGCTCCGAATCCTGCTTCTGTGATTGCATAATCGCCTAATTTTAATGCCATCTTGGTTGCGATTACAGAGTTACAGCCGTGTGCAATATTTGCAAATGGTCCGCCGTGTACGATTGCCGGTACATGCTCCAGTGTCTGAACCAGGTTTGGTTTCAGCGCATCTTTTAACAGTGCCGTCATAGCGCCCTGTGCATTTAAGTCCCCTGCTGTTACCGGTTTCTGCTCTGCGATCTTTCCATATGTATATCCAACGATAATCTTGGAAAGTCTTTCTTTTAAATCGGTGATGTCTTTCGCCAGACATAATACTGCCATGATTTCAGATGCAACGGTGATATCATAGCCGTCTTCTCTTGGCATTCCGTTTGTCTTTCCGCCCAGTCCGTCGATTACATTACGAAGCTGGCGGTCATTCATATCCACACATCTTCTCCATGTGATTTTTCTTGGGTCGATGTTTAATGCATTGCCCTGGAAAATGTGGTTATCCAGCATTGCAGCCAGTAAGTTGTTCGCTGCACCGATTGCATGGAAATCGCCTGTGAAATGAAGATTGATATCTTCCATTGGAACGACCTGTGCATAGCCGCCGCCTGCTGCGCCGCCCTTTACACCGAATACCGGTCCTAAAGATGGCTCACGAAGTGCAACCATAACGTTCTTGCCCAGTTTCTGCAAACCATCAGCCAGACCTACGGTTGTTGTGGTCTTTCCTTCCCCTGCAGGAGTCGGATTGATTGCTGTTACCAGAACTAATTTTCCGTTGGGAGCATCACTTTCATTTAACAGATTGTAGTCAATTTTCGCTTTGTATTTTCCATATTGCTCAAGATATTTCTCGTCAATACCTGCTTTTGCTGCGATTTCTGTAAT
>NZ_JAWYAJ010000195.1:0-1896 GCF_034124845.1 Robinsoniella sp. | reverse complement strand
ATGGAGTGGATTTGAAAGGGGATATACAGTGGTCCATCAATATAAAAATAATGGCTATAACATCTTACTGGATGTGAACAGTGGAGCCATCCATGTAGTGGATGACATCGTTTATGACGTGGTTCCTTTTATAGAAGAAGGACTAAAGCCAGAAGAAATCGCAGATCGGTTAAAAGATACATACGGCAGCGCCGACATTATGGAGGCAGTTGCTGAGTGTGAGGAATTAAAAGAAGCGGGTGTACTTTTTACAGAAGACATCTATGAAGAAGCAATTATCGATTTTAAGAAAAGGCAGACCGTCGTAAAAGCACTCTGCCTGCATATCGCACATGACTGTAACCTCGCCTGTAAATATTGTTTTGCAGAAGAGGGAGAATACCATGGAAGACGTGCTCTTATGAGTTTCGAAGTCGGGAAGAAAGCACTTGATTTTCTAATCGCCAACTCCGGTTCCAGAAAGAATCTGGAAGTGGATTTCTTCGGTGGAGAACCGCTTATGAACTGGCAGGTTGTAAAAGATCTGGTCAAATACGGAAGAGAGCAGGAAAAAATCCATGGCAAGAACTTCCGTTTTACATTGACAACCAATGGCGTTCTTCTAAATGATGAGGTCATGGAATTTGCCAATAAAGAAATGGCAAATGTGGTGCTCAGCATTGACGGCCGAGAGGAAGTCAATGATCTTATGAGGCCTTTTAGAAATGGAAAAGGCAGTTACGATTTAATCGTTCCTAAATTCCAAAAATTTGCAGAAAGCAGAAATCAGGAAAAATATTATGTGAGAGGAACCTTTACCAGAAACAACCTGGACTTTGCCAAGGATGTTCTGCATCTGGCTGATCTTGGATTTGAGCAGATATCGGTGGAACCGGTTGTGTCTCTTCCGGAAGAAGAGTATGCAATCCGCGAAGAAGATATTGCAGCGATCTGTGAAGAGTATGACAAGCTGGCAGCAGAGATGGTAAAACGTGAAAAAGAGGGTAAAGGGTTTAACTTCTTCCATTTTATGATAGATTTAACAGGAGGTCCCTGTGTGTACAAGAGATTGTCGGGGTGTGGTTCCGGTACGGAATATCTGGCAGTCACTCCATGGGGGGATCTGTATCCATGCCATCAGTTTGTAGGGGAAGAAGAATTTCTGATGGGCAATGTGGATGAAGGAGTAACGAAGACGGACATGCGTGATGAGTTTAAATGCTGCAATGTATATGCAAAGGAAAAGTGCCGGAAATGCTTTGCAAGATTTTACTGCAGCGGAGGATGCGCGGCAAATTCATTTAAATTTCATGGGCAGATCAATGATGCTTATGATATCGGCTGTGAACTGCAGCGCAAGCGTGTTGAATGTGCAATCATGATAAAAGCAGCACAGGCGTCTTTGGATTAAAGATTACAAATGAGAGAGAAGGAGAAGCATCATGAACAAGCAAAAAGCGATTATTGTAGTAGTTGCCATGACAATCTTATTGGGGCTTTTGGCATTTACTACATCAGTGGGATTTGGTCCTACAGGAACTGGTTCTGCCAGAAATATTAAGACCGGCCTGGATTTATCCGGCGGTGTAAGTATTACATATCAGGCAGTGGGAGATGAGACTCCGTCTGAAGAAGATATGAAGGATACCATTTACAAGTTACAGCAGCGTGTATCCCAGTACAGTACAGAAGCACAGGTTTATCAGGAAGGCAGTGACCGTATCAACATCGAAATTCCCGGTGTAACAGATGCGAACAAGATTCTCGAAGAACTTGGAAAGCCTGGTTCTCTGCAGTTTGAACTCACAGATGGTACCGTTGTATTAAATGGTACGGATGTTGACAGTGCGGAAGCAAGAGTTCAGAATGATGAGATGGGCAACAAGGAATATGTTGTTGAACTGCTTCTTACAAAAG
>NZ_JAWYAJ010000194.1:0-11989 GCF_034124845.1 Robinsoniella sp. | reverse complement strand
TGTTAAGCATGACCCACTTAGGGGATGATTATGATAAATATTTAAATGCGGTAATTCCGCCGGTTTTTATGAACTCCCTGCATGTATTTCCAACTTTTGAAGAGTATGCCGGATGTGATGCTTCGAAAAAGGGGGCATTTAAATACGGCCGGGTTTCGAATCCTACAGTGCATATTCTGGAAGAAAAGATTGCGGCATTGGAGCATGGATGCAGGGCGGCAGCGTTTGGAAGCGGAATGGCGGCAACGTCGGCGGCGATTCTGGCGACCTGCAAAGCGGGAAGTCATATTATCTGCATGAGGGATGTGTACGGACCGGTAAAGAATATTTTAAACCGGTATATGATTCCAAAGCTAAACATGACCGTTACCTACTGGTCGGGGGAGAGCTTAAAAGAGCTGGAGCATGAAATACGCCCGGAAACAGATCTGATTATGATAGAAAGCCCTGCCACCTTTGTATTTACCGTGGTTGATATCGCCGGTGTTGCCCAAATTGCCAAAAAGCATGGGGTTAAGACATACATAGACAATACATATTGTACGCCGCTGTATCAGAAACCCCTGGATCTGGGAATTGACCTGGTTATGCATACCCTGACGAAATATATCGGCGGGCACAGCGATATTATGGGCGGTATCCTCACATCGGCAGACGAAGAACTTATGAAAGAAATACAGCTGACCGTCCGTGAGCTCTTCGGGGCGAATATGGGTCCCATGGAGGCATGGCTGGCAACCAGGGGACTTCGGACCATGGCACTCAGAATTGCAGAACATGGCAGGACGGCTCAGAAGGTTGCAGAATATCTGGAGAAACATAAAAGGGTAGAGCGTGTATACTACACCGGACTGCCTTCCCATCCACAGCGGGAGCTGATAGAAAAGCAGCAGAAAGGGCATACGGGTTTATTAAGTTTTGTATTGAAAGATTCACCAGAGGAAGCAGTAAAAGTAATTAATAAATTAAAGCTATTTGGAAAAGGATGTTCCTGGGGAGGATTTGAGAGTCTGGCACTCTGTCCGCTGTATACGGCAACGGATGAGGAGATAAAATTTTTAAACCTTACTGAGCATGACAGAGGGCTGATCAGAATCCATTGTGGGTTAGAGGGAGTGGAGAACTTGTTGGAAGACCTGGAAAATGCGTTAAAGCATGTCTGAAAATGAAAGCATGAGTCAAAAACCTCGCTGCAAGCAACGGAGATTTCGTCGCTCGCGAGAATAAAAAAGATGAGATGGGGTGGCGGCAATGAATTACAGAGAAAATATTATGGCGATTTTAAATTATCGGCCTTATGAAAGCATGCCGGTGGTATCCTTTGGATACTGGGTGGAAACACTGGACAAATGGGCAGCGGAGGGACATATTACCAGGGAGGAAGCAGAAGGTTACCGGAAGTTCGGGGACAATTCCGGGGCAGACAAAAGCGTTATGAAAAAACTCGGATTTGATTTTAACTGGAATTCCTGCGTGGGATGCCAGGTGGATATATTTCCGAGATTTGAGGTAGAAATATTAGAGGAAAGGCAAGACGGTTCCAGAGTTATCCGGGATGAATTAGGTCTGATTGTGCTGGAAAAACCGGGTACGGTTTCTATACCGGCTGAAATAGGAACTTCAATGACCGACCGCAAGGCATGGGAAGAACATTATCTGCCCCGTCTGCAATGGTGCCGGGAGCGCATAGATGAAAATCTGTTGAAGTCGCTGCATGATTCATCCGGGCGTGAGGTACCTGTTGCAATTCACTGCGGTTCCCTGCTTGGCAGAATGCGAGATCTTCTGGGAGTAGAGCAGCTGAGTTATTTATATATGGATGATGAAGATCTATATGCAGAAATCATTGATACCATGGCAGGCTTGTCTTACAACTGGGTGAAAGCAGCACTGGAATCAGGCGCAAAATTTGACTATGCCCATTACTGGGAGGATATCTGCTTTAAAAACGGGCCTCTCGTCATACCGGGTGTGTTTGATGAATACGTGGGACCTCATTATAAAAAGACAACAGATCTATTAAAACAATATGGTGTAAATATTGTTTCTGTGGACTGCGACGGATTGATTGACTCCCTGATACCCACCTGGCTGGAAAATGGTGTAAATACCATGTTCCCCATTGAAGTGGGTACGTGGAATGCGTCGATAGCTCCATGGCGAGAAAAGTACGGAAAGCAGATACGGGGTGTCGGCGGGATGAATAAGACCATTTTTGCCAGAGATTATAAAGCTGTTGACGCCGAGATAGAAAGGCTGAAGCCCCTGATCGAGCTGGGGGGATATATCCCATGCCCGGATCATCGGATTGCTCCGGATGCCATATTTGAAAATGTACAGTATTACTGTGAACAGATTCGCAGAATTATTTAATAAAAAAGAAAGATAAAAATAGCGGTACCCGATGGGGTACTGTTATTTTTATGGAAGATAGGCGATTATATAAATTGTTGATCAGGATACTGCAATGAAGCAATAATAGGTAAATATAAAATGTCCGGCTAATTTAAGGAAATCTCCCATTCTCCTTCTGCATATGATAGAATAGTAGAAGATCAAGTTACTTTCGGTTGCAGAAAATAAGTAGAAAGGAAGCCACGTTGCATTTCTTCAACCTTTTAGATATGCGGCCCTATCCCAGGTATACGTTCTGGATGGATTTATTGTCTCGGAGAACGTAAATGTGGAAAGTGTAGATGTTCTGAATGTAGATTTTGCAAATACGGATCATCAGCCTGTGCGTATGACTGTTCGTCTGAAATAGGATGATGGCAGGTACGTGGTAATGATTGCAGGTTGGACAATTACATTCCCCTGTGTTAGAATAAAAAAGATAAACAGGCACAGCTGCCAGAAAGCAATTTTAAAACACGCTCTGGTTCAGACATGCCCTCAGCAAAAAAGATTAGTTTTGACAATTTCTTGGAGGAAAGATGAAAAACGAAGATATGTTTCAAATGCGGCAGCTAAAGGAAAGCGATTTGGAAGAGTTCAATGCGCTGCTTCGCTACGTGTTTCAGGTTACAGGAGATGAATTATTAAAGTCAGGCTGGGAAGAAGACGAAATCCAGCGTGCTAAAGCACCTATACTTAAGCAGTCCTATATACTTGGATATTTTCATAAGGATAAACTTGCATCACAGATCGTGGTGTATCCAATGGAAGTCAATATCTATGGAGAGATCTATAAGATGGGAGGGATTACAGGGGTCGCTACTTATCCGGAATATGCCGGCAGAGGATTAATTCATTCACTGATGCTGAAGATTCTGGAGCATATGAGGGAAGAGCAGCAGACGATTTCATTTTTATACCCCTATTCCATTCCGTTTTACCGGAAGAAAGGGTGGGAAATTGTATCTGATCAGATCAAGTTTAGTATAAAAGATACACAGCTGCCGGGGAAACAACCCGTTCCGGGCATGGTAGAGCGGGTAGAATGGGATCACGAAGACTTAAAGAATGTTTACCGGTACTTTGCAGTCCAGAGACACGGGGCATTAATCAGAGAGGATCTGGCGTGGGAGGAATACTGGCGTTGGGAATCCGATGATGTCATTGCGGCAATCTACTACAGCGAAGAACATAAGCCGCTTGGCTATGTGGTATATTCTATAGAAAATGAGATATTCAATGTAAAAGAAATTCTGTATCTGAATATAGAAGCAAGACATGGAATATGGAACTATATCAGCTCTCATTTTTCAATGATTAACGAAGTAACCGGGTATAATTATACCGGGGAACCCCTTGCTTTTCTTCTGGAGGACAGTGAAATCACGGAGACAATTGCTCCCTATTTCATGGCAAGGATTGTAGATGTTCGGGAATTTATTTTACAGTATCCATTTCAGGTAATGCCGGAGGATTTTCATATACACTTAATTGTGCATGACAATATGGCACCCTGGAATGAAGGAGATTTTCAGATTTACTGGAGGGATCAGAAAACATTTTGCGATCAGGAAAATGATCTGCCCCTTACCAATATTGTGGAACTGGATATCCAGACACTCACAACAATGTTAATGGGTTACAAAAGGCCGTCTTATCTGTATGAAAATGACAGGCTGGAAATGGAATATTATATGGTACAGATATTAGAACGTCTAATACCAGTGGGGAAGCCATATTTTTCCGATTATTTCTAAAATAGTAGCTCATATTGCCGTAAAGACTTAAGTTGATAGAATATGATATATATAAAGGGAGACAGTGTGTAATTAAAACATACTGTCTCCCTTTTTCTGCTTTCGTGAAGTATTCAACTCTATGAAAGAAAATCTCATAGAAAATACTTTCTTTTTCAGTTGCCAATTTTAATTATTCTATCATATTCGCAAAAAATAGTAAACATTCTTGCCTAAAAAGAATTATTAAGAAATTTTAAACACGCCCAAAAGGCCTTTTTAATCAAATTTACCATTAAAAGCCGTCAAATAAATCGTCAGGAAGATTAAAACTTAAAAAATTTACTATAATAAAAGCGTACGGAAAAAGAAAGGAGTTTTATAATGTCCAAGCGAGGAGAAAATATTTACAAGAGAAAGGATAACCGCTGGGAAGGAAGATATCAAAAGTCTGTAGATGTCAATGGCCGGACAAAATTAGGATATGTATATGGCAAGACATACCGTGAGGTAAAAGAAAAACTTCAGATCATGAAAACGGAATCATTTGAAACCCCGAAAGATAACATAACCGTTACCTTTGAAAAAGTCAGCATAGAATGGATGCACAAGGAGAAATTAATCATCAAAGAATCCACTTATTCCAAATATGCCAAAATTTTAGAAAATCATTTGTTACCGGAATTTTCTAAAATGGAAATACAACGCATAAATTCTTTTGCGGTAAACCAGTTCGTTGCAAAAAAGCTCAAAAATGGACGCCTGGATGGAAAGGGCGGGCTTTCTGCAAAGACGGTCCAGGATTTGGTCATGGTACTAAAGTCGATTCTTAAAATGGCTGAAGATGAATACAGCTGTAAGGTGCAGATAAAAAATGCGGTGCTTCCAGACCGGAAAAAGAGAAAGATTTCGGTGCTGACGGTGGATGAGCAGAGGATATTATCTGAATATGCAATGGAAGATATACATGATTATAAACGGCTTGGATTACTTATGTGTATGGTTACCGGAATGCGTCTGGGAGAAATATGTGCATTGCGATGGTCTGATCTGGACTTGAGTGACGGCATATTAAAGATTCGCTATACCTTGCAGCGCATTCAGAATATTTCAGCTAAGGCATCCGAAAAAACAAGCGTGATCATTGATACGCCAAAGACGAACAGTTCCATAAGGGAAATACCATTAACCAACTCAATGGCGTCAATTTTAAGTGCTGTTAAGCCCCGAGAGGAGGATTCCTACTTTTTAACAGGAAGAATTGATAAGTATATGGAGCCAAGAACTTATCAATATTATTTTAGTAGGACAATCGGCCAGTTAAATATTACCCCGTTAAATTTTCATGGTCTTCGCCATACTTTTGCAACCAGATGTATTGAAAATGGTTTTGATACAAAGAGCTTAAGTGAAATTTTAGGACATTCGAATGTAAATATTACCCTGAATCGTTACGTTCACACATCCATGGACGCTAAAAAAAGACAGATGGAACGGACATGCATTCTTATATAAACCTTATATAAACCGTCAATTCAGCCGTCAATGCATGATCAAAGAAATTCACAAGCAGTTAATCTGGGTTTTCTTACATTTTCTTAGAGTTGAATACTTCACGAAAATTTAGAAAGCACGGTAGGATTTTATGCAGGGAACAAAAAGCAATAAAGGAAGGGATTCTGAGCGTTTCATACATATTTTTGGAGACAATATGATCATTTCGATTGATGAAATGGAGAATCAGATTCCGATTGGGAAGATTTATCATTGTTATTTAAAACAGGCTCTTCCATTTTATGGTTTATCCGAAATGGTTGTGTTAATTGATCGTTTGATGGATGAGACAGGAAGTCCGAATGACAGTACATATTCCCGAAACAGTGAATATGGAACAAAGAAAAGCAATTCGGAACCATGTCATGATTTTAAAGAATTTGCAAATGTGCATGGAAAATACCTTACTTTCTACTTGAAGATCCGCTATCGCCAATATGGAAGCTGGCAGGGCGAAATACAGTTTGCCGGAAACAATAAAAAACGCTTGTTTCGCAGCGTACAGGAAATGCTGGGTTATGTCTATAACGTGCTGGAACACAGCTGTGAAATACAGCAAGGGAGGCAGCGCAGATGAAAATAGTGGATGATAAGGCTTTATATGTACATATGCTGGGTGAATTTCATGTGAATTATGGAACGAAGGCAATTTCTTTTGGAAGAAATAATCTGGCAAAATCGGTTCAATTATTTCAAATTATGGTTTTGAACAAGAAAACGGGCGTTTCCAAGGGGTCACTGGTTCAATATCTGTATGGAAGAGATGAGGTAGAGAATGGAAACAGCAGTTTAAATAATACGATATTCCGTCTTCGCAAACTCTTAGAGTCTGCAGGTCTGCCAAAGGATAATTATATTACCGTTCAAAATGGAATGTGCAGATGGAATGAGGAAATACCGATCTATGCCGATATCTATGAGTTTGAAGAACTAACGTCAAAAGGAATGTCTGAAACAGATGAAAAAAACAGGCTATCCTTTTTAAAAGAAGCATGCCTGATTTATCATGGAGAATTCTTACCGATGATGGTAGGGGAAGAATGGGCAATGGCAGCTAATATCCACTATCAGGAGGTTTATTTTTCCAGTCTGAGAATTGTTTGCGAAGAACTGGACAAACAGAGGGAATATGAAGAAATATTGCGGCTCACTACAGCGGCTGCCCATGTTTATCCCTTTGAAGAATGGCAGATCTGGCGCATAGACAGTCTGATTGCTATGAACCGATATAAAGAAGCAATGGATGTCTACCAGGATGCTACAAAGATGTTCTTCGATGAACTTGGATTATCACCTTCCAAAAAGATGATGGAACGTTTCCAGGTGATGAGCAGCCATATTCAGCAGCCGGTCAGAACAATTGTTGACATTAAAGAAGGGTTAAAAGAAGAAAATGAGCGAAAAGGAGCTTATTATTGTACATTGCCCAGTTTTATAGATAATTACCGAATTCTGAGCAGGATGATGGAACGGACGGGTCAGTCTGTGTTCTTAATGCTCTGCACTCTTACGGATTCAAGCGGCACACCGTTAGAATCCCCTAAGAAGCTGCAGGAGGTATCTCAGAAATTCCAAATGGCAATCCAGCGTTCTCTTCGACGTGGGGATCTATATACCAGATACAGCCCATGCCAGTTCTTATTACTGCTCCCGGGTACCAATAAGGAAAACTGCTCCATTATTTCAACCCGTATAGACCGAAATTTTAAAGATGAAGGGGGAGGCCGCAATAAGATTAATTATTATACCGCATCTGTTGCAGATATGAAGAACGGATCCGGTAAACTGAATTTTGTATCCGGGGATCTAAAATGGGTGTAGAAAATCAGAACAGTTATGGGCGTATATTAAAAACATTACATAGAAATGCACAGTCACCGGGAACGGAGGGCTGTGCTTTTTTGTGTTTGCGTGGAAAATAGGCTTTGTATACAGCGTGTCTTTCACGGCAATAGCTCCAATTTATCCGCCTCCAATTAAATAATTTCATAAAATACGAAAAAAATCAAAATAGTTCCTTACGAAAGAGGTAGCGAAATACCTGCTTTGTTATAGTGTTATTAGAAAAGCCGGGGAGGTTGTATCAGATGGACATATTGCAAATAAATTCTGCAGCCCCAAATATCTTATGTATCTGTATTGACAGCGTAAATCACAGAGAAGGCAAAGGCAGACTGTATCACTGTTACAGCAGGGAAGCAGTTCCGTTTGAAAATGAATTTCAGCTCATTGCCAAGATGGATGATTTGTTTGAACATATAAATTATCCACAGGCAGCAATGGAGAGCAGACAATTTATAGAGAAGAAAAATTCGAAGACACAGGAGGCGGTAAGAGTAATGGATAAAGATGAAGTAATCAATCAAAGCGGAGACCAGGCAACATTCATCGTTCATGTTCAATATCGTCAAAATGCCACCTGGCAGGGGCAGGTTGTCTGGGCAGAGAAAAAGATCACAAAGAATTTTAGAAGCGCCCTTGAGCTGTTAAAGCTCATTGACAATGCGCTGGATGAAAGCGGAATAGAAGAAGAATAAAAAGAAGGAGGAAGTCATGAAGAATAAAGTGAAACAGAGATTGCTGGCAGTTGTCCTTTGTCTTGTACTGCTGCTGAGTAATAACATTTCCTTAATGGCAAGGGAAAATAAAATAGCAGACATTGATTCCTCCGCAGCCGGAGCAGAATCGTCAGAGCAGGGATATGGAACAGGTGATCTTCCGCTTACAGTTCAGGATCAGGGCAGTGAGGGAAGCAGTCAGTCGAATCATGGAAACGGTATGGATAATCAAATCATAATACCGGAGACAGAATCGGTAAATGGGCAGCTATCGGAAATGGCAGAGCCGCAGACGGGAGCAGAGCCACAGCCGGAACCACAGATGGTACCACAGACGGAACCACAGACGGAAGACAAATCTGAAGTAGCTCCCGAAACGAATGTCAATGAGACAGAAACAGAGCCGGTCAATAACAGCGGACAGGAAGACACGGTCATTGACACAGAAGCAGATGCTCCATTTGCAGGAACATATCAGGATGAATCAGTGGAAGTCCGGGTAAGCGCCGAGGCAGGGGTGATTCCCAAAGATGCGCAGCTAGCGGTTACTCCGATACTTAGAAAAGAAATTCCATCAGAAGCAACGCAGGAAGAAAAAGAACAGATCGAGAATATCAATGCAAAATTTAGCCAGACACAGATGAAGCTGGAAGAAGCGGTTTCCGAAAAAGAAGACACTTCACTTGCCGGATTTGTAGCATATGATATCAGCTTTATAATAACAGATGCCATAACAGGAGAAAAGAGTGAAATAGAACCTGCAGGAGAGGTAAAGGTTCATATGAACTTCCTGAATGGTGCATCTGTAGAAAATGAAAAAGAAGATGCCAATACCCAGGTAAGGGTGCAGCATTTGGAAGAAAAAGAAACAGCACCCAACGGTGTTCAGGTTGTGGATATTACCGATCAGGCAGATATTACCGTAGAGGAAGATGGGATAGTTAAAGATGTGGCATTTTCATCCGATAAGTTCAGTGTGTATGCACTTGCTTTTGAGATCAGGAGTGTCGAGAGTTATGCAAGGAGCCAGACGGTTAAAATTGAATGCCGTGATATGAGTTCAGGTGCCATGATCAGTGGATCGCCAAACAGCATTACCATAGATAATGGAGAAGAACTTTCCTTAAGCGCAATAGCTGACAGAGTTGGTAAAATTAGTGGATATGGATCACTGATGGAAGCCGTTTGTAATCGGTATAATATAACCGGATTAAGAGTCAGAAGTAATGTACAGCAATTTCAATATAATAACTACTATTGGTACGATGTTAATAATGCAACCGTATATCTCTATTTTGACAAGGTGACAAATATAACGGTACGGTGCTTTGATTATTATACAGGGAAAGAAATTTCAGGAGGTCAAAGAAAACTATCCATTGGGAAAAACCAAAAATTAGATAGTTTAGAGAAACTCTATTCGGCACTGGAAGCCGTAGAAGGTTACGACAGACTACTTTATGCAAAACAGGGAAATAACACATTATACGGAATGAGCATGGACCGATACGGTAATCTCAGCTATAAAAACTCATTTGCCCAGGATTCCTGGACCGGTACCAACACCTACGTTTCCTTTGATTTTTATCTTCAGCCGGTCAGAGATTCCGGCAGCACGGACGAATACGGTGAAGTTCACCACAAAAAGCAGATCGACTACCTTGGAGATAAAGGAGTAAACCAAGATACAAATCTGAGAGGCGAGGATAAGTACCGTTTGTATTTAGACGTAACCGGAACACCGGAGACGGCACCGGAACCGGCAGACATCGTTTTAGTATTAGACAGTTCCGGAAGTATGGCATGGAACATGAACAACGGGAACAATGCAAGCCTGGGAAGCCGGAGAATGGATTTTCTGAAAACAGCTACCAGAAATATCATTGATACGTTAAAAAGCAGCCAGAGCAACAACAGGATTGCAATTGTGGAATTTGATACGCAAATCAATACATGGGCAAACCTGAACGAAAATCTTTCGGCAGGCAGTTTAAAGAATATTATTGGAGAAGCAGGGTATCCAGATTGGGATAGCAGAAGCGGAAAACTTGAAGTTGGAGGCGGTACTGATTACAGTCTGGCACTGTCGAAAGCTAATGAAATGCTGTTTAGCAGTGAAAACAGCGGAAGTGAAAAAAGGAAGAAATTTGTTGTATTTGTTACCGATGGCGCACCTACCGCTCCTTTTGGCGGAGGGTCTACCACGACGGAACGTGATAAACAAGCTGGCTTAAATGCAGCGGCAGCCCTTCCGGATTTAAGCGGATTTTATGTAGTAGGCGTAGCAGGAAACACAATGTCTGATAACATAGATTACTTAAAGACTTTAACTGAAACACCAAAATCGGTTCTGAAAGACTATTTGGCAGGCAATGATGCCGAGGGACTAAAAGATGCCTTTAAATCCATCACGAGTACCATAACAAAGCAAATAGCCGGGGTTTCCATTCAAGACACATTAAGCAAGCATGTGAAATTTGCCCCCTCCGCAACATTGGACTTAAAAGTAACAAAATTAGCGCCGGATGCAGGGGCTGTACCGGAAGTCATGAACAAAAATGATTATACGGTAACCACAAGCGGGAAAACAATTAAAGTAGACTTCGGCAAGGATTATTTTCTGGATCCAAGGGCTGTTTACACCGTATCCTTTAATATCGTGTTAGAGGAAGAGTCAAAGGATCTGGAACCGGTGGATATGGGTCAGGACAATACAGATTACGATAAATGGTATCCTTTCAGTGAAGGAAAAAAAGGACTGTACTCTAATGAAGGCGATGTAAGCCAGACGAATGTATCCTTTTACTGGGTGGATAATGGAGTCTGGACTCCGAAAAAATTACCTTATAACATCCCAATTGTAAAGCCTCTGAGACAGGAAGGCAAAGTCAGAATACAAAAAATAATCGATGGTGTTGATGACGAGGTACGTCAAAATCTTTCAAAAGATCAGTTTATGATAGAAATCAACAGTATCAGCGGTGATTCCTTCCAGACAGCAGCCATACTGACCGATAATCAGATCAGTTCCTATATAACTGTTTATCATGAGACTGTATTTCAGATTTCCGAAATTATGCCCCAGGAATACACCTACGGAGATCCGGCACTGGTAATTAAGAGCGCCGATGGCAAGGATGTGGGCAGCAACAGAATTGACCTGAAAAAAGGTACCGTTACGATTAAACCGGGAGATGATGTAATCGTTGAAGTTCACAACCAATACACTCCCCAAAATTATTTTCACAATTATGATACGAAATCAAATGATTTTGCAAGCTATAATAATTGAAAGAAAGGGGGCAGAGAATATTGCGTAATCGAATTAAAGGAAAAAGTAAGTTACTGTTGTTTACAGTTGGAATGATTGCGCTGCTGGGAATCGGTTCTACTTTCTCCTTTCTAAAATTAGAGGTGGAAAAAACAAATAACCTGACTGCTCATCATACAGATGTTGAGATTGTGGAGAAATTTCCCGATAATCCCAAAACAGGAAAAGATGTAATAAAAGAAGTAGAGTTCATCAATAGAGGTTCTTCCTCCGTGTTTCTCAGAATGTCATATGTGGAGTATTGGCAGTCCGGGGGCAAAGATGCCGGAAATCTTCTTTCAAATCAAGTTGGAAATGTTGATGTAGCAGTGAAAAACTGGAATCAAAATTTTAATCCCCTAAGGGAGAGCAGCAGCTGGGTTTCCGGTGGAGACGGCTGGTATTATTATAAAAAAGTTCTGAAATCAGGAGCATCG
>NZ_JAWYAJ010000193.1:0-2114 GCF_034124845.1 Robinsoniella sp. | reverse complement strand
CATGGGATTTTTCAGGCTTTTAGGACTAATTTCATGTTAATTTACATTATTTCATGACGATTGCTTTTAAGCTTGGATATTTTAAATCAATTTGTACTTTTTCAGGTTTAATAGAATATGGATCAACAATACCCCAGCACCATCAAATATCAAATTGACATCCGCTGATATAAGTGTTATTGTTTTCATATCGAAAATTATGAATACGAGGTTAATTAAAATGAAAATAAAAATCGCTTTTATTTGTGTGCATAACTCTTGCCGGTCACAGATTGCAGAAGCCCTATGCAAATATTTTGCCGCTGATCAATTTGAATGTTACTCTGCCGGTACACTGATTACTTCCAAAATAAACCCTGATGCCGTAAGGCTTGTTAACGAAATCTATGACATTGATATGACCAAATCACAGGCACCTAAATTAATAACGGATATTCCAAAGGTTGATATTGTGATTACGATGGGATGCAATGTTGCATGTCCTAACATCCCCTGCAAACATCGTGAAGACTGGGGACTTCCCGACCCAACCGGTAAGGCAGATGATGTATTTAAAGATACTATACGTTCCATTGAAACTAAAGTAAAAGACTTGAAAAGCAGATATGAAACGCTTTCATCTGTATAAGATTTGAAAGGTTATAATGTAACCGGTAAATAATTTAGAACTTCTCTGAAAGAATTTATGTTTGCTTATATTATAAGCATTGTTATTATATCTGTATAAACCCTTTTCTTCTGAAGAATAATACAGGTATATAAAAATTGTGGCGCACAGATGCCAGAGCGCAATTTCCAAGCACGCTCTAAACAAGAGGAGTCCAAAATGACAAGTAAATACACACTGAAAACCCAGCCTACTGACAAAGACCCTATGCAGGTAATTGCTGCAATTCCGGATGAAAAGAAACAGGCTGATGCAAAAGCTTTACTGAATATATTTGAAAAAGCTGTTGGCGAACCGCCAGTAGTCTGGGGAGAAAAATTTATCGGATATGGATCTTACAAATACCGCTGCGCCTCCGGATACAGTGCTGAAATCTACGCCACCGGCTTTTCTGTGACAAATAGAAAAATCACTCTGCATCTCTATTTAGATGAACCGGAGCTACAAAGCTATCTGAAACGGCTGGGCAAGACCACTTCAGGCAAAAGCTGTGTGTATATAAACAAACTTGCAGATATTGATACCGCTGTCTTGACTGAAATGCTTGCCAGGGCATATCAGCGTTTCTTGTCAGGGGGCCGCTTTACCTCCTAAACGTTTACCACTTGGAGTTTATGTGAGCTGTCAATTCATTCACAGTAGCAAAATCCCTAACATTATTCTTGACCGCAAGTTTGGAATTTGCTACTCTCCATGCCTTTGCCGTAAAACCAAAAAGTGCCAGTATCACTTCTCTCTTTAAATTAATTCGTTTTAACAGAAAAAGTTGTTTTTCTCAGTATCGTATGCCCCATGGGAACAAATTCTTGCCTATGTTTCACCCCATCTGTATAACATATCCCCTTTAAAATACAACGCTCCCAGTCTTTTCCTTCTGAATTTTCACAATACTGGAAATTTGTAAAATCCCGTTCCATTAAATATGCGTTTTCATAAATTCTGCTTTCCGGAACATATGTTTTTTCGTAAAACGATCCTCCATTCAATTCTTTTAAAGTTTTCTCTTTTGCCGGTATTGGAAGAGCATAAATGACAGGACCTCTGCTTATATAGGTTTCACCATGAAAGTCTTTTTTAAAGCGCACTCTGCATACAAAGCTCAATTCAAAATCCGTTGTGCCCTCCCAGACTCTATGAATTTTAATTTCACCTTCCCGCACGCTTTCTTTATCATAGATATGGTGATTCAGGATGACCTGATCTGCCCATTCCGGGAATCGGAACGATAAGGAGAATTCAGCCGGCTGTGAAACAGTTACCTTCAAGCGGACTTTAGATGAGAATGGATAATCTGTAGTCTCTTTGATCATTACTTCCGCTTTCTGCCAGGTACTCTTCATGACGCAGGCTCCGTATAGCACAGCCTGGAAACCCTGCTCTGACTTTAAAAACATAGACTGAATAAAGTAAGGTACTATTCTCCCTGAATTGGGGACACAACAAACCG
>NZ_JAWYAJ010000192.1:0-24397 GCF_034124845.1 Robinsoniella sp. | reverse complement strand
TGTTTGAAAATTCATTCCCGTCATCTGCACGCCCCACTTTGCGGTATATTTGCCCCGAATTCAGGTTACGTAGCCCGCTACGCGCCCTTCATCCGGGACAAATCTCCCACAAAGTGTGACGCACAGCTGCCAGAAAGCAATTTTAAAACACGCTCTAGAGTCTGGTTGAAAAATCATTCCCGCCATCTGCATGCCCACTTTGCATTATATTTGCCCCGAATTCAGGTTGCATAGCCCGTTGCGCCGCTCTTATCTGGGACAAATCGCCCACAAAGTGTGACGCACAGTTGCCAGAAAGCAATTTTTAAACACGCTCTTGAGCAGTCTTAAGGAGGAAGATATGAAGATATTAGTGGATGCTGATGCATGTCCAGTTGTAAAGATTACAGAGAAAGTGGCTAAGGAGAAGGACATTGCTCTTATTCTGGTCTGTGATACTTCTCATGTTATGAGTTCGGATTACGCACAGGTAATGATTGTTGACAAAGGGGCAGATTCTGCCGATTTTGCCCTGATCGGCAGGTCTGCCAGAGGGGATATTGTGGTAACTCAGGATTATGGGGTTGCGGCAATGGCCCTTGGAAAAGGGGTGTATGTCATACATCAGAGTGGTAAGGAATATACAAATGAGAATATAGATCAGATGCTGTTTGAACGGCATCTGTCCAAGAAGGCAAGAAGGAGTTCTTCTAAATTCCATGGAAAAGGTCCAGGGAAGAGGACGGAAGAAGACGATATCCGTTTTGAAACGGCTTTTCGGAGACTTGTGGAGAGAGCCGTTGGGAAAATCTGATGTTTGGCAGGGGCATTTCTCAAATGCTGTATGGGATAGATTTATTGTATAGTTGCATAAAATTATTTTGAGCAACTCATAAATTACGTACAGCATCACCCTTGACAAAGATTGTATACAATTATACAATAATTGAGTATCTGATAATAACGCGTGCGGCGTTTTCTAAGCAGCCATTGGAATTACTGGCTTTTTAGAAATTGCTGTACTAACCGGCGTATGAAAATGCGCAAATCCTTGTTTGTAAGAACAGGGCATCATGTATAAAAGGAGAGATTATGCAATTACTGGGTCAATTTGGGATTATTTTGATTGTAACCTTTTTAGGGGAAATGATGCACTATTTTATTCCCCTTCCGATACCGGCAAGCATTTACGGGTTGGTATTGATGCTTTTTTGCCTGTCAACTAAAATAATAAAGCTTCATCGTGTCATCGATGCAGCACACTTCCTGCTGGATATTATGCCGCCGATGTTTATTCCGGCCGCGGTGGGACTAATTGTAGTTTGGGGTGATCTGCAGAAGATTTTGCTTCCAATTGTGATCATTACCTTTGTTACAACGATTATTGTTATGGTGGTAACTGGAAAGTCGTCTCAGAAGATTATTCAAAAACAGCGAAAGGACAGGGAAAGTAGTGAAAGAATTTCTATGTGAATCCGTTTATTTTGGCGTAGCAATATGTATTTTAGGATATGTGTTAGGTATTCTGATACGGAAAAAATTTAAGAAGGCAATTTTTAACCCATTGCTGATATCTATTATATTTGTGATTTTAGTGATTAAACTGTTGGGCGTGGATTATGACAGTTTTAATGAATCTGCTAAATATCTCAGCTATCTTCTGACTCCGGCAACGGTCTGTCTGGCGATACCTCTGTATCAGCAACTAGAGCTTTTGAAAAAAAATATGGTGGCAGTCACATTTGGAATCGTGTCTGGGGTATTGTCCAGTTTAGTTAGTGTGCTGGCACTAGCATATTTATTTGGACTTGAACATCAATATTATGTTACACTATTACCGAAGTCCATCACCACTGCAATTGGAGTGGGGGTGTCGGATGAATTAGGCGGAGTTGCAACTATTACGGTTGCGGTTATTATTGTTACAGGGGTTCTTGGCAATATTGTGGGAGAGCTGGTGTGCAAATTATTCCGGATCTATGAACCGATAGCGGTAGGTCTGGCACTGGGCACCTCTTCACATGCTATCGGTACATCAAAGGCGCTGGAACTAGGTGAGGTAGAAGGGGCAATGAGCAGCTTGTCTATTGCGGTTTCAGGTATTTTAACCGTAGTTGGAGCTTCCATTTTTGCTAATTTTCTATAAACCAGAACGTGTTTTATAAGTGCTTTCTGACAGCTGTGCGTCACACTTTACGGGAATGAATTATCAAATACGCTCTGGGAGGACAACAGGAACAGGGGGACAGTTATGCGAATTTATAATACAATTATTATTTTGAATCCGAAAAAAGACCAGATTCTATTTTGTAAAAGAATGAATGATCCATATGAGGGATTATTTAATTTTGTAGGAGGAAAAATAGAACCGGGAGAAACTTCCGAGGATGCGGCTTATCGTGAACTGGAGGAAGAAACCGGTATCAGCAGGGAGGACGTAAAGTTATACTATTTTATGGATTTTTGCTGGCACTTACAGGATATGAGAATGGAAGTTTATGCAGGGGTGTTAAACCATGATGTCATACTCAAACCGGAAAAGCATCCGCTCCATTGGCTTGGGTTTGAGCAGAACTTTTATGATATGAAAAAGTTTGCCGGAGAAGGCAATATTGGTCATATGCTTGAAATTCTAAAAATATCCAAGGAGATATTCGGACCAGTTCCGGTTACAAGGAATGAGTTGACAGATAAGGGATGCATCTTTATTGAGAATATAGAGGAGGGCTTCCGGGACTATGACTGGGCATATGTAGAAGGATCTGGTGATGATCTTCATCAGTATCTGCGGGACAAGATCGCGGAAAATGGTTTGGATCATTCTTATCTGGATTTTTATTACGGCAGATTAAAACAGGATGAGAAAGAACGCATACAGGCCATTTTAGAACCAGAGGAAATAAAATATCTGGAGAAGCTGTGCCTGAAAGATGACCAGATTTATTTTACGATGACGGAAGAGCTGTTTGAACTGGCATTCCGGCTTTCGGAATCTGAGGCTCTATTCAGCAGCTTTTATTTTGAAAAGTATCCCTGTACTGTTTGGAGTAATTACGGGCATAAATTTGTAGAATTTACAGGAAAGAAATGATTTAATAAGATAAGTGCCCTGACCGCCGGATGGTGATCAGGGCACTTATCTTATTATGATTCAGCCGCGACAGTACGCATCTTCTTATTTGTAAACAAGAAAATGAGATATGCCGGGACGGATGTCAGCATCAGGAAACCTCCGCTTATCATCTCCTGGGTGGAAACACTGAATACTAGAATTAAGGTAATTGCTGTTGCCAGAATAGCCGTAACAGGATACCCCCACATTTTGAAGGATCGCTCCAGATTAGGCTGCTTTTTGCGCAGAACGATCAGGGCAATACATACAGCAACCTCACTCAGGCAGCCTACAAAAGTGCTCATCATCAGAAACGTCATGAAATTGCCTGTCCAGATAAAAATTACAGCACCTGCGGCATAGACTAAGATGGTGATGTGAGGCGTCTTGTATTTTGGATGCAGCTTTTTAAAGAAAGGATCAAAATCAAGGCTGTTGCTACCAGACGCTGACCGGTAACGGATAAATTCAGTCCGGGAAACAGAACAGCAAAATTGCTGGCAAAGGCGGTAGCCATCATGGCCATAACGGGCAGAAAAGTGCCGAAAATCATAGACCAGCCATACATGAAGGAGGCACCATGTCCAAAAGCCTCGTATATATATACGTAGGATCCTCCAGCTTTGGGCATAGCGGGAGACAGTTCTGCATACACTAATGCACATAGTACAGTACTTGCGCCGGCTATTATCCAGGCTAACATATTGGGACCAATGGATCCGGCGGATGCAGCGATTTTACCGGGTGTTGTAAATATTCCGGAGTAACGCTATCAATCCAGCCGGGCAGCGCAGGAGGTGATTAATCAGAAGGATAGAACACAGATGCTATGTTAATGGTGTGTTAATGCGTTTTTACAGTAGGATTGTGAATTAATCTTTTAAATTTCGTACATATAAGTTTTGAATATTGTACATGTACAAATATAGCGGATTCCGATAAAGTTATCATTATAAAAAGGAAAGGGAGGAAAATGATGAAAGCAAAACGATTTATTTATGGGACGCTGGCGTTTGCTATGGTTTTCTGTTCTACAGGATTTTCGGTACTGGCGGATGGAAGTGGGAAAGGCAATGATTATCAGCAGGAAGTTAATGTGGAGGACATGACCGTTCGGGCAAATAGTGAGCACAAAGGTGCTGAAATTGCAAAAGCGTTTGACCGGGACCGGAATACCTTCTGGGATGCTGCATGGGAAACAGGTGACAAGGGGTTAAATGAAAAGCCCATTGTAGTTGATGTTGATTTTAATATACCTAAAATGCTTTCGAAACTGGTATATACACCCCGCCAGGATGACAATCCCAATGGAATGATTCTGGAATACTCCATTTATGGGACAACCCAGGATGGAGAAAGGGTTACGCTTGCAGAACATGGCTTCTGGGAAAATAATCATCGGGATAAGGAAGTGAAGCTTAACTTTGCAGAGCGTCTTTCAGCTGTTCAGATTCAGATTAAGAAGGGGAGTTTAGGGGGGGCTGATTCAGAGACAGCAGCTACCGCAGCGGAGTTTACCTTTTATGAATCCATTAAGCCGGCGGGAATCAGTCAGCAGACCATGGCTTTGACAGAAGGAGAGAGCAAAGTTCTTCAGCTGACCGAGATTGCCGGTGAGAATATTTCATGGAACAGCAGCAATCCGGAAGCGGTTACGGTTTTAGCGGACGGAACGGTAACGGGAATAAAAGAAGGTACCGCAACGATAACAGGTTATGCGCAAGCAGGAGAAACAGCCTCCTGTGAGGTCAGTGTATCAGCTGAAAATGCACCGGAACTTCAGGGAAAGGTTCTTGTGTTTGAAGATAACTTCAATGGAGATACACTGGATCTTACAAAATGGAATAACTGGTGTGTTGACTTAAAGGAGTCCGGATTGTTCCGTTACGGTAATTCTCCTGATGTTGCAGTTCATCCGGATAATGCATATGTCAGCGAAGGAACTTTACGGCTGCTTGGAAGTAAAGAAGAAACGGTGTTTGACGGAGTGACTAGTAATTACCGCTCTGCTATGGTTCAGACCAGAGATAAATTCGAAGAAAAATATGGATATGTAGAGGCGATGGTTAAAATCCCCGATGTACCGGGAAGCAATCCGGCAGTGTGGACAATGCCTCAGGCAGATGAAGCAAATGGGGGATGGCTCTGGGGAGATGAGGAAAACTTCGGTGCCGAGATTGATATTCTGGAAAGACCCCATCCAAAGGGAGCACCGGAACATGCAGGACTGGCTGAAAAATACTGGATTACCATGCATTATGACAATTATACATATAATCCCCATGAGAAATTCCATGCACAGCCAACCATTAAAGATCCATATAAGTGGCATAAGTTTGGAATGGAATGGACACCGGAGTACATAAACTTTTTGCTGGATGGAGAAGTAGTGGCAACACAGAAAAATAATGTGCCAAATACCCCGGAAATTTTTATCTTAAGTTATGGGCTTGGGGGATGGATTGGTACAATTGCCGACGAGTATCTACCAGCTGAGATGGAAGTGGATTATGTAAGGTGGTATAAATAGAAAAAGTTTAAAAAAAGACATGCAGCATTTGAAAATATGCCATGTACGAAACCTATAAATTGTATTATTTTATATGTATCAATCAAAGAGAGGAGAATTGAAATGAAAAAGAAAAAAGCGGCAGCAGTCCTGCTATCGGCAGCAATGGTACTTTCACTTGCAGCCTGCGGGACAGGCAATGACAATTCAGATAAGGCGGCAACAGCCGGCAAGGAGGTTACCGAAGCCAAGGCAGATACTGATACGGAGGGAACTGCAGAAAGCAAATCAGGAGAGACACAGACAATCACGGCACTGGTGCAGCAGTCCAGAAATTTCCCGGGATTGCAGCATATGATTCAGAAATTAGAAAAAGAGGAAAACATCAAAGTGGATGTTCAGGTAGTTCCGGATGATGAGTCGCTGAACATGATTAAAATGAAGCTGAATTCCGGTGAGTGTCCGGATCTGATCGATTACAATGTGCCTGCTATCTATGATATTGTAGATCCGGCTGCTAATTTTGCAGATATGTCTGGTGAAGAATGGGTAAGCAAACTGAAAATACCGGAAAATGTAACGGCTGATGACGGGAAAATTTATGGCTTTCCATTCCTGTCCGTACCAGGAGTACATGGATTTACCTATAACGAAGATGTATTTGAAAAGTGCGGTGTAACAGTTCCAAATACCTGGGAAGAGTTCCTGGATGTCTGCCAGAAAATTAAGGACAGCGGGGTAACACCAATTTTCATGCCAAAAGACACATGGGTGCCACAGGTTCTTATGACGGATAATTTTGCCAAGACCCTTGGGGATGATAAAGTAAAAGAGTTCAGCGAAAAGATAATGAAAAATGAGACGAAATGGACAGATGTTCCGGAATTTGCAGAGGTGATTGATAAATACTTAAGCCTGTATGAAAAAGGATTTATAAATGATAATTTTGCTTCAGCCACATATGACGATGCGATTCTTGCAGTTGCAGAAGGCAAGGCAGCCATGCATTTCAACGGAGATTTCTTTGCAGCCTCAGTGCTGGAGGCAAATCCGGAGGCTAAGATAGGGATGTTCGCAATGTCTATGAAAGATGGCGTGGATGTTATGACTGAGAACATGTCATCTGCTGGTTTTGTAGTTTATAAAAATTCAAAAAACATGGATACGGTCAAGAAGGTGCTGAATCTTTGGGCAACGCCGGAATATGCAGATTTATATTTTGAAGAAAGACCGGCATTCCCTGCATTCAAGGATGTAAATGGCGGAGAAGTTCCCGAATACCTGAAAGCCGTAAATGAAAAATATATAGAAGCCGGAAAAGTTATTCCTGAGTTTAACTACTCTGTTATGGATCTCAATCCACTGTTCGAAAGTACTTTATATGTATATTACGTAGATGCTCCTGCAAAAGGTAATATGGATGGCAAACAGATCATGGAAAAATTCCAGGGCGACTTCCAACAGTACATGATTGATCAGGGCGCAGAAGGATTCTAAGATACAGGAACTGGGGGAGCTGCAATAGCAGCTCCTTTTGAATGAGAAAGAGGTGGTTGTTATCAATAAGAAACAGTTATCAAAAATTTATCCCATGTGGCTGGGAGCTCCGGCGGCGCTGGTTTATACCATATTTTTTATTATACCGATTATTACTGCATTCTTTTATTCCTTTACAGACTGGAATATGGACCGGATGGACAATGCAAAATTTATCGGACTTAGAAACGTGATTAATTTATTTCAGGATGAAGTATTTCTCAGGTCCATGTGGAATACAATGCTTTTTGCTTTGAGTACTACTGTTTTTAAAACAGTGGTTGGGCTGCTCCTGGCGCTGCTGGTTGTGCAGAAATTCAGAGGTAACAGTATTTTCAGAACCTTGTTTTATCTTCCATGTGTGCTCAGCTGTATGATCGTAGGACTTTTGTTTACGGGAGTTCTGAAACAGGACGGTCTGATTAATAACTTTCTGACGGCAATCGGACAGGGAAACCTCACCAGGGACTGGCTTGGAAGTTATGGGACAGCAATGCTTTGGATTATCATTATTGAAGTTTGGATGTGGGCAGGATTTACCATGTTTTTATTTATATCTGGTCTGCAGGCGATTCCCGGGGAGTACTACGAAAGCGCCCAGATAGACGGAGCGACAAAATGGCAGCAGTTTAAACGAATTACACTTCCTCTGCTGGCACCATCCTTTACGGTTGTGGTAACCTTAAACATTACAGGTGGCCTGAAAGTATTTGATTTGGTGTACTCCCTCACCGGAGGGGGTCCAGGATTTGATACCCAGGTGCTCAGTACCTATACTTTCCGGGCATTTGGTATGGGATTGCTTGGTAAATCCAGTGCGAGTGCCTTAATACTTTCATTTTTCATAGTGGGAATCACGTTTGCATTAAATAAATTTTTAAGATCCAGGGAGGTGGATACCTAGTGAAAAAGAAAAAGATGGGAAAAATGGTGACTATTCTGATTTTAATTCTCATTTCCAGCGTATATATTATACCGATTGTTATGATGGTATTCGGTTCCTTTAAGACCCAGGGAGAAGCGCTTCAGATGAATTTGAACCTGCCGAAACAGCTGCAGTTTGAAAATTACAGGCATGTAATTGAAACAGGAGGGATTTTACGGGGTTATACCAACAGCCTGATCATTACGGTTACGGCGGTAGCGGTGATTATAGTCTTCGGTGCAATGACCGGGATTATTATCTCCAGGAGGGATGACAATAAGGGCAGGGGACTGTATTATTATTTTGTATTCGGGCTAACCGCTACAATGCAGATGGTTACTACATATGCCTTGGTGTTGAAATTACATTTATACGGAACTTATTTTAGTGTGATTCTGGTTCTGGCAGCAGTGAACCTTCCATTTGCCGTCATGACATTTTCAAGCTATGTAAAAGGGATACCACGAGAAATTGATGAAGCCGCTGTTATGGACGGATGCCATGCATTTCAGCTGATTTTCAAAATTCTGCTTCCGATTATGAAGCCGATTACCATTACCAATTTAATTATTGCGGCTATCGGCATCTGGAATAACTTTCAGGTTCCGCTGTATCTCATGAGCAGTTCGGAGCGCACAACGATTCCAATGATGATTTTTAATTTCTATGGGCTTTATTCCAGAGACTGGAATTATGTGTTTGCGGCACTTGTCATTACGGTACTGCCGATTGTTATTTTATATCTCTGTCTGCAGAAATATATTGTGGAAGGTATGACATCGGGGGCGGTAAAGGGCTGATTACCTAATAGTCATTAGCCGCTGTGAAAAGAGTTTGGTACTTCAAAAATTGATACAGATAAGGTATGATGAACAGAAGAACGGGAAAAAGAGTGAAAGAAAATCTGAAATTGAAAGGGAGCCACATTTTGATGCTTTCATCCGCTTTATATTGTGGCAGTATTGCAGGCTTGCCTGGAATATAAAATGGGAATAGAAATGAAGAAATTAAAGTACCAAACCAAGTTTTTTCTGTACCATACTGTGATCATGATGTTAATTATTTTAGGACTTGTGGGATATTTCAACAGAATTGTAGTAGGAGAGATGAAGGAGAAGGAAGAGCAGGACTTTCGTATTATTACGGAAAAGACAGCCACACAGCTGGATATCCTGTTTTACGATATGGACAGGGCGGCGCTGCAGATAGCGGCGAACCCGGATATTGTAAGGGTCTTCCAGTCACTTCCGGCGGAACCGGAAGAGAACTACTTTACCAGCCATCCCATAATAACGGGTGAAGTCAAAAAGCTTCTGGAATCCTATAACTTTAAAAATGACGGACATTCCAGAATCTGTCTTTATAACCGTTACGATGACTGGGTCTGCACTTCTAACCGGGCAGTTACGGAGAGAGGAGTGAAGCAGTTTTTTGCAGGAACCGCCTTTCGGGATGTCCGTGAGTTCTTTCAGGAGGCGGACAGATATGTGTTCTACCGGGAACCGGGGACGGATGTACTGGCATCCGGGGAGGCACAGCGGACGGATTATCTGGCGGTAGTGCGGGAAATTAAAGATTATTACTCCAACAGTTCCAGATGCGGTTATGTAGAAGTTCAGGAATCAACGGAAAAACTGGATGGAATTCTGGCGGACTTCGGACCGGGAATCCAGGCGGAAATCCTGAACCAGGATGGAAAAAGCATTTACCGCACAACAGGCGGGATGGATCTGGAAGGTAAAGATATCTACAGGATGGAGGTTCCGCTGGAGAATGCGCCCTATTCCGTAAAACTTTACAAAAATCCGGTTGAATTCAACCATGCCATGAACCAGTTTTACCTGGTACTGGCGGCAACGGTAGGAATTATAATGCTCGTTGCCGTTATGCTGGAACAGATTCTGGTCAGGCATTTATCAAAACCGCTGGTGAACCTGAATGATTCCATGAAATCCATTACGATGGATAATCTGCACGTGGCAATTGCGGATGAAGATTCAGCAGATATTGTGCTGCGTCTGGAGGATTCTTTCAATGCTATGCTGAAGAAGCTAAATGACAGTATGCAGAATCAGATTACGGCAAAAACCAATGAAGTGAAATCCCACTTTTTTGCTTTGCAGTCTCAGATGAACCCACATTTTCTACATAATATGCTGGCGATTATATCTATGGAATCCCAGCTGGACGGTAATGAAAAAGTACCGGATATCTGTCAGAAGCTGGGAGAAATACTAAGGTACAATACTCAGATGGGTGACGGATTCAGTACTGTAGAAAAGGAATTTGCAATCGCTGAGGATTACATGCTGCTTATGAAAGTGAGGTATGAAGATCTGTTTGAGTTTCAGATACAGACAGAAGAGGATGCAGGATACATCGGTATCCCCAAACTGATTATACAGCCTCTTTGTGAGAACTGTTTTCAGCATGGGCTTAAAAATGTAAATCCGGTCTGGAATATTTCCATACGCGCCTGGACGGAAGCGGATAAATGGTATATAACCGTGAAAGATAACGGAAGCGGCTTTAGCGATGAGTTCCTGGATAAGTTCAGGAAGCAGAAAGAGGAACTGGACAGGAGTGATGTAAAAGCCATATTGGAAAATATTGCGATTGGCGGGCTCTGTCTTCCAAACATTTATACCAGGATGAAAATAACTTATGGAGAATCTTTTGTTTTTCAATTGTATAACGGAGAAACAGGTGCCGTGGTTTTATTAGGGGGAGAGTTAAATGATAAAAGTACTTATAGCGGAAGATGAAATTCCCCTTTTAAGAGGAATAAAGACGATGATAGAAAAGCTGAATCCGGAATTTTCGGTAGTCATGTGTGCCCATAATGGAAAAGAAGCAATTACGTATTTAAAAAGTAACCGGGTAGATGTGATCTTTACCGATATCAATATGCCTTTGGCAGACGGGATCGAAGTTATGGATTATGCAAATGAAAAATATCCGGAGGCTGCAAAAGTAGTAATCAGCGGTTACAGTGATTTCAGTTACGCCCAGCAGGCAATCCGATGCGGAGTAAAGGAATATCTGCTGAAGCCGATTGTGAAAGAGGAACTGGAGAAAACCCTTCATAATATTTCAGAGAGATACACAAGTATGCTTATGAAAAGGCAAAAAGAACGACTGGCTGAGGCAGTCTATACGGGAAAGCCTGCGAAGCCGGGAGAGAAGCTGCAGATGATTTATTTCTGTGCAGGACCGCTGATTCGGGATGGCATGGAGGAGAATATTGTTGAATGCGACTTCTGGCGGGGAGTGGATATAGAGTTAGTTGCGGCAGGGCTGCTAACCGAAGCATCCTGTGTATATTCTTTTGAAAAGAATCAGGCAAATGAAAAAATACTGTTGATTGTACCGGAGAATGAAGCAGATTTGGCAGTTTTTGCAAGAAAAATGCTGGAGGAGATGAAGGAAAAAGGAATCCAGATTACGGCAGCTTTCCATGAAGGTTTATTAGAAACCCATGAAATACCCATGGTCAGCCATCAGCTGCGAAGGAAACTGCAGGAGAATATCCTTTTTGGAGAAAGTTTTGTAATAGAAGGAGACGCAGACAGTACGGTTACTCCATATCCCGCTGGAGAGGATATCTTTTATTCCCTTGGGAGAGAATTGTCTGATACCAGAAAGGAAGTGTTTCTAAAAGAGGCTGAGGCATTTTTCACTGCCCGTAAGATTCGTCAAAAAGAATGTCTCCAGATCATCAGCAGGATTCTCCAGAGCATGGAGGAACAGACGCAGGCTGCATATGGCAGTGAGGAAGAACGGGAAGAAACCATATGGAATCTGATCCTGTATTCATCTGATGTGAGGCATTTATTTCTGAATTTAAGACAGATGCTGGATGAACGAAAGATTTACAGGAAAGCGGAGACTTCTGAGAATCTTATGAAAAAGGTGGAGTGCTATATCATAGAAAATATGGCGGAACCCATAACTGCGGCGGTACTGGCATCAGAATTCGGGCTTGTAGCCCCTTATCTGAGTACCCTTTTTAAAGAATACAGTGGCTATACACTGTCTCAGTACATTCAGAAAATCCGTCTGGACCGGGCAAAAAATCTGTTGGAGATGGATGAGGAAATACTGGCTAAGGATGTGGCGGAGATGGTGGGATACCCCAATCCGCTGTACTTTTCCAAGGTATTTAAAAAGAAAATAGGCGTTTACCCATCGGAATACCGAAAAAATAAACTGGAAAGAAAGGGAGAAGGTGACAGGTCATGAAATTTAATTTAACGGGAATCAACGGAAACAGAAAAGAAATGACACAAATATTTTTAACTAATCAGGGGCATGAATGTGCTGGGGAAGGTGTGTGCATTACATTTGAATTTACAGAGGGAGATGTTCTGAGGGTAGAGTTTGACGGCGAGAAGGTGCAGTTGTATGGAAAGGAAGAAGTGCATTTTTACCGGGCACTGCATTTATTTCTGCAGAACGTAGAGGATGAAACCGGGAAACCATTTACAAAGGAAGAGAAAATCTGTTTTAAAGAAACAGGGATTATGATCGACTGTTCCAGAAACGGAACGGTGGATAAGCCAATGATGAAAGAGTTTATACGTCTCTGTGCAGCCTCCGGTATGAATCAGCTTTACCTTTATATGGAGGATGTATATGAAGTTCCAGGAGAATCATACTTTGGAGCTTACAGAGGAAAATATAATTATGAGGACCTGAAAGAGCTGAATGATTACGGAAATAAGGCGGGGGTGGAACTGATCCCTGCAATTCAGACCCTGGCACATCTCCATACCTATCTGCGCTGGCCAAAGACCAAAAACCTCCGTGATACGGAAGATATCCTGATGGTTGGCACTAAGGATACCGAAGAATTCGTAAAGAAAATGATACAAAGCGTATCCAGGCCTTTTTCTTCTAAGAAAATACATGTGGGCATGGATGAAGCGGATCTTTTGGGACTTGGACAGTATCTGCGCAATAACGGATTTCAGGAGAGATACGGAATTATGACAAGCCATCTGGACATGGTGTCCGGTATCTGCCGGGAAGAAGGACTGGAAATGATGCTTTGGAGCGATATGTTCTTCCGACTTAAGTCACCCACCGGGGATTATTACGATCTGCCGGATGATACGGAATTTAATCTTCCGGGAAAACTTCCTGAGGATCTCACATTGGTTTACTGGGATTATTACCATCATGATAGGGAGATCTACGATAAGAATATCCGGCTTCACCGAAAGCTGACGGACAACATACGGTTTGCAGGGGGCGGATGGACCTGGAATGGAATTGCACCAAATTACAGCAAAGCAGAGAAAACACTGCGTGAGGGGATGGCATCCTGCAGAGCGCAGCATACAGACAAAGTGATGTGTACGTTCTGGTTTGACAATGGTACGGAGACACCGGTACGGACAGCATTCTATTCTGCTTTATATTTTGCACAGCTTTGCTATTGCGAAGAGGTACATCAGGAGGAGTTCAATGACTGGCTTTTCCAGCTAACCGGCTATACAGCTGACGCGTATCACCTGCTGGATGCTTTTGATCATACCCCCGGTGTTAAAAAAGATAATGAAAATGCAGATAATCCGTCCAAATATCTGCTGTATCAGGATGTTCTTACCGGTCTGTTTGACGGCCAGATTGCCGGTCTGGGATTGGATATGGGGCGCTATTACAAGAAACTGGAAATACAGCTGAAAGAACTGCTGTGTACAAAAGATAAATTTACCACGGATACACAAAGCAGATTTTCAATGGATACCGTTTTCGGCTATTATATAACGCTGGCTGAAATTCTGTCACTAAAAGCCATGCTGGGGATAGAAATTCGAAAGGCATATCGTGCCGGAGAAAGAGAAACCCTTGCATTGCTGGCAGACCGGATCAAAACGCTCCTGCCAAAAGTCTCCTGCCTGAAAGAAAAAAGGGAAGAGATATGGTATTCAGAGTGCAGGCCCTTTGGCTATGAAGTTCTGGATATCCGAATCGGGGGTGTCATGATACGCCTTCAAAGTGCAGAAAAAAGACTGCGGCGTTATCTGGAGGGAAAGACAAGGTGCCTGGAAGAACTGGAAGAGCCTATGATTCTGTATCAGGAAGATCCGGAAGATGAGAATCATAAGCTGTGTATGGGAGGATTCTGGCAGAGTATGGTTTCAGCGGGGAATATTGCGGGGATTTAAGAGCAGAAGACAGGATGGAGCGGTAAGGATAAGCTTACAAAGCAGTAAAGAGATGGAAGTATGTTCATGTAAATAGGATTAGGTATGGTCAGCGTAAGGATTTTATTCCGGACGCTGGCTTTTTTATTGTAAGGAAGCAAGCAGGAGTTTTTATGCATGATTTACGGAGCAGCAGAATTGTGTCAATAGTGTCACCTTTAAGAAAGATTTGAGAAAGAATCCTTTGCTATTCTATGGACATAAAACCGGGTGGCAATACCGAGATAGCATTTGTTGATACAAAGCTGGTTTTCTCAGCAGGTTGAACTCTGGGGTTGTGGCATGCTGAACGCGATTGGCGTAAAACAACTAATGTATAGCAGCTGTTCTTGAGACGAGGATTTGTTTTTTGTTCTGTGATCAGAAAAGGGTTAAACGTCCTTGCTAAGTAAGAACTTTAATTATTCGTCGTATATTTATAACCTGCAATTGTACGTTGTTTTACTATGGCTAATTAGAAAAAAATTTGTAAGGGAGATGAAGAATATGCTGAAAGTAAAAAATAAAAAGGTTGTATCACATATTGCAGGAAAAACCTACAAAGCCAACAGAAAGAAAAATATGTTGACGGTATTGGCTATATTCCTGACAACTTTTTTAATTGCAGTGGTGATTTCCATTGGCATGAGCTATTGGGATACCTTATCCCTTCGTCAGGTACGGATGGAGGGGATGGATTATGATATTGAGTTATCAGAGCCGGAAGAAGAACAGGCAGAGCTGATCCGTTCAATGGATCGTGTAAAATATGCCGGAGTTGCCGTGAAGTGTGCCATTATGGAACAATACAAAGAGATTTCACTGGATAAAACTAGATTATTCTGGGTGGATCAAACGTGCTGGGAAAAGCAGGTCATTCCGGCATTAGAAAAGGTAGAGGGGACCTACCCCAAAAGTGAAAAGGAAATAATGCTTTCCCAAAGCACATTAAATGCCATGGGAATAACCAGTCCCCGGATTGGAATGAGTCTGCCTGTGGATTATTTTACCCTGCGTGAGGGAGGGAATGAAGAAATATTAAGAATGGATTTTATACTATGCGGATGGTTTAAAGATTACAGTGGAGATAGCAGAGGATATGTGTCCGGTGCGTTTTGTTCTTCTACCGGAGTAAGGCAGACGGATTTTACACAGGGAAGTTTAAAGATTACTTTAAATAATCCGCTGTATTTTGAAGCGGACATTGTGGATATGCAGCAGAAAGCCGGACTAAGGGAGAATCAGATTATTGCTGCAGATTATGACACGGTCCAAAACTTCTGTAAAATAATTGCAGGGCTTGCCGCCATGCTGTGCATGATATTTGTCAGCGGATATCTGTTTATCTTTAATACGCTGTATATTTCCATATCCAAGGATATCCGGTACTATGGTCAGCTTAAAACACTGGGAATGACATCTTCCCAGCTGAAAGGAATCATTTACCGGCAGGCAATTTGGAATGCCCTGTACGGAATTCCGGCAGGACTTTTAGCGGCAGCGGCGGCTTCCAGAGTCATCATACCCAGGATTTTACAAATTGTGAATCCCGCTTTGGGCAGCAATGAGATTGTACAAGGACAATTATGGGTATACGTCGCTGCCTGCATTTTTTCATTTGCCACGAATCTGATCAGCAGCAGGAAACCCGCTAAAATAGCAGCAGACAGTGAACCGGTAGAAGCTATGCGCTACACCGGCACAACCGGAAGAAGAAAAATAAAAAAGCAAAAAAGCGGGGGCGTATTCTCAATGGCTGTGCAAAATATGTTCCGGGATAAAAAGCAGGCAGTGATTATTTTTCTGTCCTTTCTGATAGCAGTATCGCTATTCCTGATCATCAATGTAGTTGTCCGGGAAAATGACGCAAAAGGTATCTTAAATCAAATCTATGATTACGATATGGAATTTAAAAATATGACCACCCTGGATGAGCAGGAACAACATCTGATAACGGACGATAAAATTGCTCAGATCCGGGAGCTGGAGGGGGTAAAGTGCGTAAGAAAGGTTACGTCTACGCCTGTCATCATTCCCTTTCAGGAAAATGTATACGGAGATTATTTTAAAGAAGTTTATCAGTCCAGATATTCACCGGGTAATTATGAAGAAGACATGGAATTATATAAGACAAATCCGGAGCACTACAACTTTATTACCCGATTAACGGGGATTGATAAAGCAGGGTTTGAAAAGTTAAATAAGAGTCTGGTAAATGTTTTGGAGTGGAAGGATTTTGAAGAGGGAAAAATTGCAATAGCAGCAAAGATGTATACGAAAGGTGATAATGGAATTCCGGGTAAAACAGTAAAGTTTTTATTGCCGGAAGGGTTGCAGCCGGATAAAGAACACACAATTCAAATTGCAGCGGTTACAGAAAATAACCCCGCCTATTTCGCCGGAGGGTATACGCCGGATCTGATTGTAAGTGAAAAGTATGCACAGCAGCTAATGGGCAGTACATTTACAGAACTGGCTGCAGTTGATTATACAGAAGCTTTTCATATGGAGACGGAGCAAAGGGTAAAGGAGGTGTTTGCAGGAGAAAAACAGGTATCCGCAGAATCAAAACTCGATCAGTATATGGAGATGAAGAATTCGGAAACCCAGGTTAAGGTACTGGGAAACAGCATTGGATTTATTATTGCAATGCTTGCGATGTTAAATTATATAAATATGATGACCGCCAGTATTCAAAACCGGACCAGGGAATTTGCTACCCTGGAAAGTATCGGAATGACGGCAGAGCAGCTTCAGAAAATGCTGGTTATAGAAGGTGCAGGTTATGGAGTTAGTTCTGTTTTAATGGGGCTGGCTGCCGGATTTCCCATTAGTTATGGTGTTTTTCACAGTTTGAACATTTATGGGGTACCCTTTGCGATACCATGGGTGAGCAATTTGATTCTATTTGCTGCGGTTGTTGCAGCTTGCGTAACTGTACCGGTTTTTATTTTTCAAAGGTCACAGAGGGAAAGCATTTTAGTGAGGCTTAAGGAGTATGTGGAGTAGATGGCGCTTCTAAAATTTGAAACTTCACAATTTTTTCATAAATTTATTAGCACTCGAGGGTTGTTATCATGACGTGGATTTTGTCTAACTTCATAAAGTGTCGTAAGTGCCTATTTACAGGCATTTCACGGGTTTTATGATTTTATCACGTTTCATCAGAAATCGTCATTTGGCAGAAAATTGGTGTCAAAATTGGTGTCAAAAGGCACTTATCTATGAGGTTTACACACAGCACATCAGTATTGAAAATTGAATAGGATTTACAGGTAGAGGAACGCAAAATGTAAAGCGTTCCTTTTCTCTTTCAGACGTTCAGAAATGAGCGTCTATTTTTTTACCCAAAATCACGAAAGGAGGATTTACAACGATATGAAAAAGATTATGAACCGTCTGCTTGCTGGCGTACTAAGTCTGGCTGCGGTATTCACGACCTTACCAGCTTCACAGGTACAGGCTGCGGAGAAACAATACTGGACGGACGCACAGGAAAAGGCAGGCTATGTAGAAAAGGTTATGAATGATGGCAGTATCGGTTCTACATTCCATGAGGGCATTATGCAGGTGGAGGGAGAAACCGCCTACTGTATTGACATCAACACAGATTTTCAGTCCGGCTACAAGACTCGTTCGGACGCAAGTTCCCGTATGAGTGCCGACCAGATTGCCGACGTTGCCCTCTCGCTGGAATACGTCAAGCAATATGCAGCCAGCCACAAGGAACTGAATTACAAACAGGTCTATCTATTGGAGCAGTGCGTTGTCTGGCAGCGTTTGAGCGTACATTTAGGATGGAGCTGCGACCATGTACGAGCTGCCTATGACGAGGTATCCAAAGCGGTACAGGACGAGGTATACGCTGGCGCAAAGGCATTTGTAAAAGCTAACAAAGGACGCTACGACTGCGGCGGCTATATCTATTCTGGCGACGGACAGGAATTAGGACAGTTCTGGGCGGAGCTGGATGTGGGAAATGCGGCACTTCAAAAGGTGTCCTCCAATCCCACCATTACCAACGGAAACAACAGCTATTCCCTTGCTGGTGCGACGTATGGTGTCTTTGCTGATAAAGGCTGCAAGGAACAGCTTGCCACCCTCACGACAGATAAGGACGGGAACACCGAAGCGGTGGAGGTAACGGCTGGCAAAGTCTATATCAAAGAGCTGTCCGTTCCGGCGGCTGGTTTCCAGTTGGACAAGACGGTATATCCGTTGACTGTCAAAGCTGGTGAAACATCCACCTTGAAAGTCAGTGATACGCCCAAAGTCACAACCACATTGATTGAGCTTTTCAAGATAGACATGGAAACATCAAAGGTAACGGCACAGGGGGCAGCTTCTTTGGAGGGTGCAGAGTTCGTCTGGAATTATTATGACGGGTACTACAGCAAAGACAACCTGCCAGCAAAGCCGACCCGTACATGGACGACAAAGACCGTGGCTGAAAAAAGCAGCGACGGAACTATCCATTACATTACAAAGCTGGCAGACCGCTACAAGGTATCCGGCGACAGCTTCTACTTACAGGATGGCGTGCCATGCCTGCCGCTTGGAACACTGACCGTATCTGAAAGTAAGAGTCCGACAGGCTACTTGTTAGAGGGTGCGTATATGCAGGCAGGTGGCAGTGAGGAACAGATTAAGGGAATGTATCTGGCACAGATCACCGAAGATGGGGAGCTGGCGGTGCTTACAGGCAGTAACCAGTATTCTGTGTCTGACAAGGTTATCCGTGGCGGTGTGAAAATCCAGAAACGTGACCTTGAAACACAGGACACGAAGCCACAGGGCGGTGCAACATTAAAAGATACGGAGTTCACCATCACCAGCCTAAATGAGAACACTGTGCTAGTGGATGGCAAGCTCTACAACAAAGGCGAGGTTGTGAAAACCATCCTTACAGGCATTGACGGTATCGCTTCTACGGCTGCGGATACACTGCCTTACGGAACATACCGCTTAGATGAAAGCAAGAGTCCGGCAGGCTACTTGACAACAGGTGCGGTTTCCTGTGAGTTTACCATCAAGGAAAATGGCAAAATCGTGGATTTGACTGGTGCGGAGCAGTCCATCTACAACCAGATCAAGCGTGGCGACATTGAGGGTGTGAAAATCGGTGACGGAACACACAAGCGTCTTGCTGACGTTCCATTCCGCATTACCAGTAAGACCACAGGTGAGAGCCATGTTGTCGTGACTGATAAAAACGGGCAGTTCTCCACTGCTTCTGACTGGGTATCCCACAAACAGAATACCAACAGGGGCAAGACCAGCGAGGATGGTATATGGTTCGGTACGTCTGAACCAGACGATTCCAAAGGTGCGCTGCTCTACGATACCTACGAGATTGAGGAATTGCGCTGTGACAGTAATAAGGGTTTTAAGCTCATTCCGGCTTTTGAGATTGTGGTTTCCAGAGATAAGGTAGTCATTGACTTGGGAACGCTCACAGATGATTACGAGAAAAAAATCTCCATCCATACCACCGCTGCGGATAAAGCTACGGGTGAGAAAGTAATCGTTGCTGGTAAAGAGGTCACGATTGTGGATACGGTCACGCTGGACGGTCTGAAAAAGGGCACAAAGTACCAGCTCAAAGGCTGGCAGATGATAAAAGACGAAAACGCCGAGCTTCTCACTGACGGCAAGCGTGTGGAGAGTGAATACACATTCACCGCTGACAGTGAGGAAATGAAAGTTAAAGTGGAATATACGTTTAATGCTTCTGTTCTCGGTGGCAAGGACTTAGTGACATTTGAAGAACTGTACGACCTATCCGACAGGAACGAGCCTGTCAAAGTGGCTGAACATAAGGACATTGAGGACGACGGACAAACGGTATCCATCAAAGACCGTGTAATCAAAATCCATACCACCGCTGCGGACAAAGCCACGGGCGAGAAAATAATTGTTGCTGGCAAAGAGGTCACAATCGTGGATACGGTCACGCTGAAAGGTCTGGAAGTGGGTACAAAATACCAGCTCAAAGGCTGGCAGATGATAAAGGATGAAAACACCGAGCTTCTCATGGATGGCAAGCGTGTGGAGAGTGATTATACATTTACTGCCGATAAGGAGGAAATGAAAGTGGAGGTTGTCTTTACATTCAACGCTTCTGCCCTTGGCGGCAAGAATTTGGTGACGTTTGAGGAACTCTACGACGTAACCAATCCCGACGAGCCTGTAAAAGTCACGGAACATAAAGACATAGAGGACGAGGGGCAGACGGTTCTTATCACCGAGCGTATCATCAAAATTCATACCACTGCCGCCAGCAAAGACGGTGAAAAAGTCATAGAAGCTGGCAAAGAGGTCACAATCGTGGATACGGTCACGCTGGATGGTCTGGAAGTGGGTACAAAATACCAGCTCAAAGGCTGGCAGATGGTAAAGGATGAAAATACCGAGCTTCTCATTGACGGGAAACGTGTAGAGAATGACTACACATTCACCGCTGCCGACACCAAAATGGATGTGGAAATTTCCTTTACATTCGACGCTTCAAAGTTGGGCGGCAAGCAGCTTGTGACCTTTGAGGAACTCTACGACATCACCAATCCCGACGAGCCTGTAAAAGTCACAGAACATAAGGACATCACAGACAAAGGGCAGACGGTCACAATCAAGGAAGTGCCGGAAACGCCTGCACCCGAAGAGCCAAAGAAACCGGAAACACCAGACACGCCGAGCCATAAGGTGACGGACTCCCCCAAAACGGGTGATAACACCAATGTGGCTGCCTTTGCTGTCCTGCTTGGACTCTCTGCGGCTGGTCTTGCTTTTGCAGCCTATAAGAAACGCTGTTCCATGAAGCATGACAGTGATAAATAAGATGTGAGGTAACTGCCTATGAAGCTGCATACACGCTCACCGCCTGCCGGGGTGATTCAAACTGCCGGATATAACCTTTACACTGTTTCTTTTCTGTCAATCGTCTTTTTGATTGATAGAAAAAAACAGTCCACTAGGGGGTATGGGGGATTGTAGCTCCCCCATGCTCTTTCCTTAAAGCTACGCACATAAAAAGAAAAGAGGTAAACACATATGGAATTAAAACACGTAATCCCTAACATGGAAAAGACATTTGGAAACTTGGAATATGCCGGAGAGGGCAAGACCGAGCAGCGTCGGGTAAATGGGCGCATGACGGTCATTTCCCGAAGTTTCAATCTGTATTCTGACGTACAGAGAGCCGACGACATTGTTGTTATCCTGCCTGCTTCTGCCGGAGAGAAAAATTTTGAGGTAGAGGAAAAGGTAAAACTTATCAACCCGAAAATCACGGCTGACGGTTACAAAATCGGTACTCGTGGATTTACCAACTATATCCTGTCCGCTGACGACATGGTGAAAGCATAAGGAGGTCAAGAGATTATGAGATTAGCAAACGGAATTATCATTGATAAAGGAAAGACATTCGGGGTGTTGAAATTCTCTGCCCTTAGACGTGAGGTACACATCCAGAATGAAGATGGTACGGTATCCGAGGAAATCAAGGAGCGCACCTATGATTTGAAGTCCAGAGGACAGGGGCGCATGATACAGGTGAGTATCCCGGCTTCTGTGCCGTTAAAAGAATTTGACTACAACGCCGAGGTGGAGATCATCAACCCTGTGGCAGACACGGTGGCGACCGCCACATTTCAAGGTGCAGACGTTGACTGGTATATCAAAGCCGACGACATTGTATTGAAGAACAAAGGCGGTCAGCCTACTGGACATCCACAGAACCAGCAGCCGAAAAAAGACAATCCCAACGGGAAATAAACCTGTTAGTGGGATTTTGACAGAGGACAGAAAGGAGAATTAGATTTATTGAGCGTTTAGCAATACGGGAAATCCCCAAAGATACGGCAGTCACTTTCATACGGGAGTACCACTATTCCAAAGTGATACCACGGCTCTGCGTCTACTTCTTGGGGATTTACCATGAAAACCGATTGACGGGGGTTGTGGAGCTTGGATGGGGCACGCAACCCTTACAGACCATCCGCAAGCTTTTCCCACAGCATGAGCTGGTGACATCCGATTATCTGGAAATCGGGAAAATGTGCTTTCTACCAGAAATGAACCATAACCAGTATTTTGGCAGCCTTGCCCTCTCCGCTTTGATAAAGTGGCTACGGGTGAACACAGGCTGCCTTTTTCTATACACCCTTGCGGATGGCATAGAGGGGAAATGCGGTTATGTGTATCAGGCTTCTAACTTCTACTACCTTGGCAGCTTCAAGACGAGCGTATACCGTGACCGGGAAACAGGCGAAAAGATACATCCCCGAAGTGCCAGAATACTGCTGGAAGAAAATGCCCGAATGGATGGTGTAAAGAAGCGGCACTGGCTGACCCATGCGTTCTGTGAGTACAAAGGGATTGAGAAGATCAACGGACTTATGTTCCGCTATCTCTACCCACTGACAAAAGAAGCAAGGCAGATTTTAAACGCCTATCCCTGTTATGCCAGACACCACTATCCCAAAGATGGCAGCCTGCTGTTTCAAAGACGGGTTTCTAACAGAGTCTATGAAACCATCTGGCAGCCGCATTTTGATAAGAACACCTGCCGCTATAACACACAGGACTATAACCATTGAGGAAAGGAGGATTTATGAGATTTTACAAAAACTATAAAGGCAACCGTATCCGAGCCAGTGACAGGTCGCTTGTGGTGCGGTCATTGGGCGGTCGGCTGACGTGCTTGTTCCTTACGGTCGTGCTACTTTTGAATATCAACGCACTGCTGCATACAGACTGGAACACAGTATCCCTATTTCAGAATGGCAGCATAAAACTCACGGTCACACCCTACATGATAGTATCTCTCATAGTGGCGGTGCTGGTGTGCGTATTGGCTACTTTCCTGTACGTCCGTTACCAGCCGGACAGGATAAAACAGCTCTGTCACCGTCAAAAGCTGTCACGGATGATACTGGAAAATGGCTGGTATGAGTCCGAGCAGTCACAGGATGGTAGCTTTTTCAAAGACCTGCCAGCCAGCAGGTCAAAGGAGAAAATCACCCACTTTCCCAAAGTGTACTACCGCCTAGATAATGGACTTATTCACATACTGGCAGAAATCACCTTGGGAAAATATCAAGACCAGCTCCTGCACTTGGAAAAGAAGCTGGAAACAGGCTTGTACTGTGAGCTGGTTTCCAAAGAGCTGAAAGACAGCTTTGTGGAATATGTGCTGCTCTATGACACCATTGCCAACCGTATCACCATAGACGAGGTACAGGCGGCAGGTGGCAGCCTGCGGCTCATGAAAAATGTGTATTGGGAGTATGACAAGCTCCCTCATATGCTCATTGCTGGCGGTACTGGCGGCGGTAAGACCTACTTTATCCTTACCATCATAGAAGCTCTCCTGCGTACCAACGCCGAGCTATATGTACTTGACCCGAAGAACGCCGACCTTGCCGACCTGTCCACTGTCATGCCCGAAGTCTACTACCGAAAGGAGGAAATCACAGACTGTATCGACCGCTTTTATGAGGGCATGATGGAACGGAGCGAAGCCATGAAGCTCATGGACGGTTACAAGACAGGGGAAAACTATGCCTATTTAGGTCTGCCGCCCCACTTCCTTATTTTTGACGAGTATGTGGCGTTTATGGAAATGCTGACGACAAAGGAAAACGCCTTGGTCTTGAATAAGCTGAAACAGATCGTCATGCTTGGGCGGCAGGCAGGATATTTCCTTATTCTCGCCTGCCAGCGACCTGACGCTAAATATCTTGGTGACGGTATCCGTGACCAGTTCAATTTCCGAGTTGCATTAGGTCGTATGAGTGAATTGGGATATTCTATGATGTTCGGTGAGGTGGACAAAGACTTTTTCTTAAAGCAGATCAAAGGGCGTGGCTACGTGGATACGGGAACGAGCGTCATATCAGAGTTCTACACTCCCCTTGTACCCAAAGGACATGACTTCCTAAGAGGAATAAGAGGACTTATGCAAAACAGGCAGGACGGACAGGCGGCGTGCGAAGCGAAAGCCGCTGGTTCGTTCTAGCCGTGTTGGGGCGGCTTGCCGACACAACCATTCGCCCCCCGGTATCTAACAGGGGGGCACAAATACAATAGGAAACAGTCAAAGAAGTTAGGAAAGTCCTTGTAAATAAAGGACTTTTTCTACTTTC
>NZ_JAWYAJ010000191.1:0-37849 GCF_034124845.1 Robinsoniella sp. | reverse complement strand
CATATGATCGCTCGTGCCACACTAAACAGAGCTTCTGCCCCATTATCTGAGCATTATCACAAAAACCGGTTAGAATTTGTAATCGTAATTAATGGCCACCAGCAGTATTCCGTAAATGACCATATCTACCATCTGTTTGGTCAGGATGTTTTTACTACTTTTCCTGATGAACCTCATGGCAATAACAATTCTCATCAGGCTGTATGTGAATTTATCTGGTTTCAGATCGACATGACAAAACGATGTAATTTTCTTGGTTTATCACCGCACTTAAGCGATCTTCTGTATGAAAAGCTTAACAGCTACAAAAAAAGAACTCATAAAGTGAGCAATTCAGAGCTCTTGCTAATCATGCAGTCTTTCGATTGCTTTTGTTCCAAAGACCCTGCCTGGAAACTGCTTGGTCACAGCCTGTTCCTTTCATTTTTGACCAGACTCACCCTCACCGAGAACATTTCCCAGGATATTTCCAGTGATATCCAGAGGGCTATTGACTACATCAAGGAAAATATTACGGAGTTTATTAATTTCTCTTCCATAAGTGAAGTATGTAATCTGTCTGTTTCCAGATTGAAGACTAAATTTAAGGAGCAGATGGGCATTACTCCCAGAGAGTATATTAATTCTCTGAAAGTGGAGTATGCAAAAAACATGCTGACTGATAAAAACTATAGCATTACAGATGTCGCTTTCGAACTTAATTTTTCATCCAGTAATTATTTTTCTTCAGTCTTTAAACAGTTTACTGGCTTCACACCTTCTCAATACAGGGATCTCTAGCCTTTTACCCCGCCTGCCAGGTTGTCCGTGAACATTTTCCTGGAACACAGGAACAATACTACCGCCGGAATAGAGATTAAAACTGCACCAGCCATGATACCGCCCCAGTCAGTTCCATGGGGGCCCTGAAATTTAGCCAGAGCCATAGAAACGGTATATAATTTTTCATTTGAAATGAAAGACACTGCTACCAGATATTCTTGCCATATAGTAATAAATATAAAAATTGCCGTTGATATAATTCCCGGCATTGCCAGGGGAAAGACCACATAAAACATAACCTTAAAGTTTGAACAGCCATCAATGTATGCGGCTTCCTCCAGGGAAACCGGCACATCATTGATATAGTTTATCAGTAAAACTACTGCGATAGGAAATGCTATACCCAAATAGGTAATCCACAAGGATGAAAAAGTATTCAGCATTTTTAATTTACTCATGATCAGATACAAAGGAATAATGTAGGCAATCATTGGAATAAACTGAGTTAATAATATTGTTGAATTTAGAAACTTTTTACCCCTGAAATTTTTTCTTGCAAAGGCATACGACATCAGTAATCCGGTCAGGATGCTTATTATGACAGTAATACAGGTGATAATAAGGCTATTGGTTAAACATTTTAACAAATCAACTTTAATGAAAGCATCCTGAAAGTGAGTCAATGTAAATGTCTGTGGAATTAACGACAATCTGTTGTTAAATATTTCTTTGTCTGTACGAAACGCAGTAGAAACGATCCAGTATAATGGAAATACCAAAAAAAGCATCAAGCTAATATAAATAACATACTTAAACAGCAGATATCCTTTATTTTTTTTCCTACCAACCATAAGCACCTCCTATAAATCGTCCGATCTTTTCTTCAACAATTTGGGAATTGTATTGAGCACCATTACAACTGCCAGTAAAACAAGGATCATCATAACCGCAAAAGCAGACGAATCCGAATAATCAAAAAACTTAAATGCTTTTCTCTGCAGTAAAACCGGCAGAGTTTCTGTGGCACCTGCCGGCCCGCCTCCTGTCATAACATGTACCAAACCAAATGAATTAAAGGTCCAGATAAAACACAATGTCAAAACAGAAGTAAATGCTGCGGCAATATGGGGCAGCTCGATAGATTTGAATAAAACCCACCGGTTCGCACCATCTATCACTGCTGCTTCCACCTGATCAGATGGAAGGGTGCGAAGTTTTGCAAAAACAGTAATTGCCACTACGGGGAAGCCTCTCCATATATTGGCAAAGGCAACAGCAAGCATGGCATACACGCTGTTTGAAAATATATCTTCCCCCGCCGGAATGATATGTAATGTTTCCAGAAGATTATAATATGGTCCGGTTTGGTAATTTAAAAGAAGTTTCCACGTATATCCGGTAACTACCTCGGGTAAAATCCAGGGAAGCAGTAAAAATACCTGCAATGCCCCAATTCCCCTAATGGTTCTGGAGTTCTGCAAAAATGCAGCTATTAATCCAAAGAGCGCTACAAAGCTTATGACAATTGCTACATATATCAGGCTCTTGATTAATGCCCCTGCAAATTCATCCCCCTGAATAATATTTGTATAATTTTCAACCCCAATTATTGAAGTATCGGAATTTAATAACGAATAGTCTGTGAAACTATAAAATATATTTTGCAGAAACGGCAGGAAAATGATCAGCATCAGCAATAAAATACCTGGCACTATCAATAAATAGGGAAACATACCCCGGAATTTCTTAGATTTAATCAAAACCTCATGCCCCTTTCCACTATTTATTTTTATCCAGCAGTTTCTGAACACTTTCCTGAGCTTTACTGCAAGCTTCATCCACTGAAATCTTTCCATACAATACATCAGTCCAATAGGAAAAAAAATCTTCTGACACCTCATTTAAATTGGGAACAGGTATTCCGGCAAGATAAGCTGTTTCTAATTGCTCTCTGAAAATATCATATTTTTCATCTGTGTATGGTGCAACCTTATATGCATCTTCCATTGTAGGCAGATCCGTTGCTGCCATACTTGCCATTGCTTCAGGAGTTGTTGTTATATACTTCAGAAGATTCCAAGCTTCCTGAGAATTTTTCGTCCCACTTCCAATTGCCATCTGGAAACCACCCGAGGTTGATGCCTGCTCTTTTGTACCGCTTGGAATTTTAATCAGTTCACAGGTAAAATCCACTTCAGGCATTAAAGAGTATTCCCAGGGACCAAATACATACATCCCTATGTTTCCGGTGGCAAATGCTTTTCTTCCATCATCCTCTGTCATCGTAAGGCAGTCTTTTGGCATGTATTTTAAAAGTTCTACATTAAAATTCAGAAAATCCTTCATTTCCTGTGTGTCAATTTTTGCAACAGGATGTCCGTCTTCTATTTCATACAGCCTTCCTCCATTCCCCATTAGAAATACTCCCTGTTCATAGGTAGGAACATAGGAATTGCGGCACATGGAATTTACAAATCCAAAATTTCCATCTCTGGTCATAGCTGCCGCCGCTTCCAGCATTTCTTTCTGGGTTTCCGGATATTTCTGTCCATATTTTTCGAACAATTCTTTATTTACTGCTAATACCCTTGTACCTGTATTTATTGGAATCGCATATAAGTGTCCGTCAGACTTTCCCTGTTCGAGCAAAGAGGTAAAGATAATGTCCTCGTATTTAATTTCATCTGCCTTTGTAAATTCTTCCAGAGACTGAATAATATCTCCCTTTACATACGCAAGGGTGTCAACATGGTTAACAGTAATTAAGTCATAGTCATCATTTGCCTGGTGGGCGGCAATTGCATTTTGGTTCATTGCTACAAAATCTGGTGCCTTTACCAGTTCAACTTTTATGTTGGGATACTGTTCCAGGTAAGGAGCTATAGCTGCTTCTACTGATTCAGCAGACGTTTCCTGCAGCAAAATTCTTAGATTTACTGCTTCACCAGATGATGTGCTGTCCGTATTCTCTGGGATCTCCTTACTTTTTGGATCTCCTGTATTCTCTTCAGAATTATTCTGGATGGTATTTGCTGTACTGCCTTCCTCTGTTCCTTCCTGTGAGCCTCCGCAAGCGCACACTCCAGATATCATTGTTAATGCTAAAACAATTGCTAATGTCTTTTTCATTTGTACCTTCCTCCATGATTTCAAATAATTGTTTGTCTCCGCGTGTTTAAATTTCTTTATTCCCGAGAGCAACGAGCCAAACGGACACGCTGTTGCGTCCATTCCCTGCTTACAGCATTGGAAATTTGATGAGCTGTTGCTTGCAGCGGGGTTTTTGACTATTGATTTGTCTCCAGTACGGCATTGCGTAATGCTGCACCATTCTCCTTTTTTGTGTTATTCAACACTTTTCCTCTCTTATTTTTTATTTTTATATTCATATTGTATAATTTATTTTCTTTTTTTGCATTTAAAATCGTACATAGTACTAATTTATACATTCTATATATCGCATTTGTTGTAAGTAAATATACCATCGTCAATTAACTGTATAACATAGAAAAATCCGGTATCTTTCTTCAAAAAGAAACCGGACTTTTTATGTTTTACAGCTATAATCAGTATGCTGCGTATTTTATGCTTTTTACTTTTTTCCTATCTGCTTTCACATCTCACAAAAATTTCAGGAGCTTTCAAAATCCCGGTCTCCTTGATAAAATATTCATAAGACCATTCTTCCTTTGTACTTCTCCACGCATTTGGTCCGAACCACCGCTCCACCTCATTGCAGTTATGAATGGCGCCAAAGGTATTTACCCGGTTTCCAAAACTGGTTATTTTAAGGTGATGAACTCCTGCTTGTACTTCGCCCAGAGAAATACTGTACGGTGAAAATGCGATATTTCCCACTGATGCTCCGTTCATTTCAACTTTCAGCAGCGGACTTCTAAATCTGGAAATCTGCAGGCAGGCATCTCCGCTGGGAAGATCAACAGGAAATTCATAAGTCACGTTGCCCCCATAGAATGGAAATCCCTGACGGGTAATGTCTCCAAACGTCAGTGTACTGGGTTTTTCCTGCAAAACGCTTCTGCTGCCTTCCACATATACTCCAAATTCACCCAGCAGATACATGGCTTCTACATTTCGTTTTGCATTGTATGGGATTTTCACAAGGATTTCGTTGATTCCCACCTTAAGTCCTCCTACAGGTACGGTGCAGATATCACGATCTGTATACCATCCGTCCACACCGCCTGCTGCTAACTCCCCGTTGATTCGTATTTCCACATCGTCTGCATCTTCCAGTGCAAGGTGCAGATCGGTAAGGGGAGACAGGCTTCGAACAGAAAATTTCAGGCTCAGGCTGTGATCATATGGATATTCTTTGGGGTCCGTCCAGGGCTGGGCAAATGCCTCCATCCTCTTTGGATACCCCAGATGATCCCGGAACAGATTATCGATCCGCAGAATTTCTTCCCGTGGCTGCCAGGCTCCTCCGTCAAATTGATACTCTGCCAGATCCAAAATGCAGACATTTGGCTCTGATAAGGTATAATTCATCGGCTCTTGGGGCGTAATACTAATTTCTTTTTTTATTGTCTCACCCAGGGCCTCCCGTTTATCCGGCATCTGTGCAGCGTCTGCTTGATCAGCTGCTTCCGGCAGCGGCTCTTTTTTATCCCGGTCCTCCGGCAGCGGCTCTCTAGGAAAATCATCTCCATGCAGCGGCTCCATATATATAAGCAGGCTGTCATGTTCGAACAATGTCATTGTAACGGTTGTCTTCTCACCGTTATTTACTGTTTCCAGTTCCCGGGTTTCTCCTGTGAGCGTATCGTACAGGGTCAGTTTCCAATTCCCTGCCAGGCTTATGGTGTCCCGCTCCGGTCTTGGGATATCCCTGTTTTTCATGGGCTTTACATGAGACAGGAAGAGCCAGCGGTTTTCTCCGTCTTTACGCATCTGATAAATCAGGTTATCTGTGCGGATGCCTCTGGCATCTCTGATATCCAGCATACGGCAGTTCTCAAGGGTATGCAGCAGTTCGTTGGCGCAAAATGCAGCCTGGGTGCACTTCTTAGCCAACTGTGTGGGACGGCTGTCCTTCTTTGCATCCATGTACCTGGGAATCCTGCCGGTAAAGATTACCTGACCGCCCTGATCCCTGAATTTTTCCAGGCGCTCCACTGTGGTCTTTCGCAAGGTAATACAGTTGGGCACCACTATTGCGTCATATTGCATCACGCCCACCGGAAATATCTTATCTGTAATCTGTTCGGGTTGCATCTGTTCCGGAAGAAGGGATTCAGAAATAAAGTCAAAATCCATCAGCCCATAAAGCAGCCACTCGATCACCGAACGAAACCCATCTTCCAGCTCACGGCGGATACCGCTTGTCTTCTCTTCTGTTCCCCAGTAAATCCAATAGGACTCGATGGGATGGATGACACCTATTTTTACCTCTGGCTTTCCCCGGGTGACAGCGGTATTGACTCTTGCAAAGTGATCCTCAATCATTTTATATTCCCGATACCATGGAGACTGGTACCCGATAGCAGCGGGATAATCCCTTTTTGCTTCCCCTGCCATGCTCACCCAGTTCAGATGCGGCACGCGGATCGTGACACCCAGGGCTGCCTGCCAGTCTCCCTGCAATTTATGTCCCCTGAAATCAAAATCCCAGTTTGTCACCCCATAGAGTTCACTTGCCATTCCTTCCCTGCCATACTGATGGACCGCACTCTGCGCCTGCTTTGCAGTGGAAAGTTCCCGGCTGTCACAGAGCACATCGATTCCCGGAAGGTCAAATGCTTTATATGAGCGCATTGCCTCACCCAGGGCTGCCGTCTGAGACATCAGTTCCGGCTCTTCCATCATATGTCCCGTAAGGCGGATACCGTGTTCTTTACACCAGTCTCCCACCTGTACCGCATAGGACTGTACAAACCGTTCACAAATATGATCATGATAACGGTATCTGGTCTCCGACACCTGATCTTCTCCCTGTTCCCAAAATAGTTCCGGCAGTTTCTTAAGCAGGCTTTCCCCATAGGTTTCCAGAAAGGTATCTTCCAAATCATCCGTATATGGTATGATAACCTGTTCTCTGGCGTCTGCGTAGCCCAGCCTTCCCTTATGGCAAAACTGTGGTTCATCCGTGAAGATTGCCGGAATCCGTTTTCCAAACTCTTCTCCCACACCCTCTGCATACTTTTCATGGGCAGCCTGTAGAAACTGCTGTACCGCCTCCGGATTCAGGGTGTCCAGATAAGCCTGGTTATTGAACCAGGGATTATCCCCTGAGACCTCCCGGTAAGCATACCATTTCTCATATCCGGGTGACGGTTCCTCATCTTCTTTCAGCGTGCAGTAATCTTCCAGCCATCCATTCAAAAGCTTTACCCCGTAACACTGTAACAGCTTTCGTTCCATACTCCGTACCGCCTGTGCTCCGGAGATATAGACCGGCTTAAAATATTTCCCATCTAAATTCTCGGGACTGAACACCAGGAACCGGGTGCGGTACTGATGATCTCCTGTTACAAAACCTCCCCCGTATCCCGATGGCCAGCGGTCTTCGTCATACAGCCAGAGCAGCATATCTCTTTTCTCTGCCTGCTCCAGGCTGTACTTTACCAGTTCCATAAATTCCTTACTCATATATGGGATATCAAGCCCCGTGCGGCAGTGGAGATGTGCGCCACCCATCCCCATTTCCTCAAGCTCCCCATAGGCGTGTTCTACATGTTCCCGGGTCATTTTGCAGTTCCATGCCCAGAACGGCGCTCCCCTGTATTCTGATGGGGGATTTTCAAATAATTCTCTTGTTAATCTCTTTTCACTGCTTTTTTCGTATAGTTTCATGCTGCCTCCCAACCATTCTCCTGATTTCCCGGTTTCTTATCCGGTATTTGATCCAATTTCTTATCAGATTTCTATCTGGTTTCTTATCTGGTTTCTTATCTGGTTTCTGATTCGATTTCTATCCGGTTTCCAATCCAGTTATTTCCGCGGCTATCACGCCTGGTTTAATTCTTCCATATATTCCGTGGGGCTGATCCCGGTCACTGACCTGAAAATACGGCTGAAGTAAAACTGATCCCCGTATCCCACTCTGGATGCTATATCCTTAATATAAAGCTCTCTGTTATCCCTCATGATCTGCTGTGCTTTTTCCACCCGGAGTACGGCAAGCCTTTTACTGAAGCTTACGGTACTGTATTTCCTGAACAGCCGGCTCAAATATGCCTGAGAGATGCCAAAGACATCGCATATTTTCTGCGGAGATAGATTTTCTGATAGATGTTCCCTCAGATATTTTTCTATTTTCTCAAAAAACTCCGGTGTATCTATCTTCCAGGTTCTGGATTCCTCCAGTATATTTCTGCACAGAATCTGCCGGATATCTTCCGCCAGCTTCTGCATATTCTCCGCATAATAAAATGCCTCATCAATAAAGTACTCACACATCGCTACCGGCTCATCCAGCAGATCTGCCCTGCGGAAAAGGCTGAACATTTCACGAACCTTTTCCTCCGTCCATAACTGGGTGTACCCTTCCCTGCTCCACCTGGCAAAGCACCGGGATATTTCATCCGGGATCTCCGGCTGGTTATGCTCCTTTACCAGAAATTCCAGCCTGCTGAGGGATGAATTGTCAAATTTATGCCTTCCTTTTTCAGCAGTATCCCCGTCATTATCCCGGATAATCTGGTTTTTGCCTATTACCAGCTGATAGTCCATGGTCTGGTAAAGCTGCCTTATCATCTCCGGGAGCTTCTCTGCCGAAACCGGATTGTCCTTGAGTACCAGAGTATGAAATGCTGTGGTATTCTTCTCCTTCTCCAGAATATGCATCATAAACCTGACAAAGCTGCCGTGTACCATCAGCTTTACGGGGCAAATATATAACGCCTCCATCTCATCTCTTCCATATACCATCAATTGTTCTTCTTTAATGGAAAATATTTCTACTCCCCGGAATTCTGCAAATCTCCTCGGCAGGCTGTTTCTTCTAAGCAGAGCAATATAATACTCATCTTCACAAAAGATACGCCGAAAGAGTGCCGGATCGGAAATATTCCCTGTATACATGTCCCGGATTATCCTGTTGCGAAGACCGTAATAATACTCATCCAGCCTGCCCTGAATCATATACATGCTCTCCTGGAGCGTGGATGGTTTTACCGGTTTTAATATATAATCGCAAACTCCATAATGGAGTGCAGACTGAGCATATTCAAATTCCTGGTATCCGCTGATGATTACCGAAAGAATATCCGGATACTTTTCCTTTACCCTCTTAATCAGAAATATTCCATCCATGACAGGCATCTTTACATCCGTAATCAGCACATCCGGGCGGAGATACTCCAGCTGCTCCAACGCACTTTTTCCATCCTCCGCCGTTCCGATCACCTGAAAATACGGGCATTTGTTCTGAATAATTGTACAAATATGCTCCAGCGCAGCAGGCTCATCCTCCGCAATAAATACCTGATACATATGCTTTCATCTTTCCTTTCCCAGAGCGTGATTTTAAACAGGTTCCAGCGCGTATCTGAAAGTAATTTTAAACACGCTCTAATGCAGCGGCGCTCCGATGACAATCTCGGCTCCGCCCTCCTCCTTATTTTGTAAACGAAAGATCAGATCACCTCCATTCAGCAGATACAGGCGGGCAAAGGTATTTAAAAGCCCCATCCCTCCGATCCGCAGTTCTACATTCTGGTAATTGGTAGAAAGATCTTCTTTCAACTGTTTCATTTTCACTTCCAGATTCTTTTTGATTTCCGGTGAAAATCCCTCTCCATTGTCACTCACTTTAATATACCAGTGTTTTTCATCCTTATAGCTGTTTACCGCAATCTTCATAATACCGCTGATATTTTTAAATCCGTGGTTGATACTGTTCTCCACCAGCTGCTGGACAACCAGTTTGGGCAGTACCTGGTTTTCGATGGTCTTATCCAGTTCCATGGTATATTCCAGTTTGTGTTTATACCGGTATTTCAGCAAAGAGAAATATAACTCCAGGTAGGTGATCTCCGCTTTCAGCGTGGCATATTTCTCTTTTGTGTCGGTAGAATACCTTAGCATTCCTGCCAGTTCATCGCAGATATCACAGATCACCTCATCATCATTCAGACTCCCTCTTCCTGAGATTACATTCAGGACATTATAGATAAAATGAGGATTGACCTGAGCCTGAAGAACGTCAAACTGGGTCTGGAGCTGCAGCGTGGACAGCTGCTTTTCCCGCTGGATTGCCGTATGAAGACGGCTTCTCATATCCTCATATACCTGTCCCATCTTCCGGAATTCATCATTGCCGTCTTTCAGATCCAGGTTCATAGACTGGGTTAAGGTTTCCAGGCTGGTGTTCCGGATAGCCTCCTGCAGCTGGATCATGGGCTTCGTCAGATGTCTGGTGGAAACTGTTACATATAGCAGAGAAAATAGCAGCATGCCGCCAATGAGAAAAAAGCTCATATATACCACATAGGAAGAATCTTCCTGAATAACCGAACTGCTCTTATATGCCAGAACCGTAGTCCCGGTATCTTTATTATACTCGCCCATCGCCAGATATCCGGCGCCTCCTTTTCCTTTAAAAGTATCTGCAGGGATATGGTCCTGACGCAGAAGGCTTCTGCAGAAATTCAGATCCAGGTCCCGGTTCTGATAAATGATTTCCCCATCATTATCCAACAGGCATACGTTCAAATCCTCATCTGCCTGGTGCAGCTTTAACTGCATATCCGCAAGGCTCATCTGAACCTCGATATATCCCATATTTTTTCCCTGAATTTCTTTTATGACTGACAGTACCTTAAGCTCCTCATTATCTCCCCAGGTATCCTGATGTACCCCCAAAATTGTGAATGTATCCTTATTTGCCTTTGCCCTTTCGTACCAGGGCATTTTTTTATAGTCCAGATGTCTGCGGATTTTCCGGTTATCCATGTTATGATTGGCAATAGGGTCACAGTTGTCGTTGCAGAATACCACCCGGTAAAATTTTTTGCTGATATAATCATTATTTTCCTGGGACAGGATCGTATCTTCTGCATTTAGGAAATACCTTTCCGTCGCTTCAGACCGTTCCATTGTGGAAATGGTAGTAATCGCTGTCAAAGTGTCCGCATCGCTGAGCAGATAGTAGCTCACATCTTTCATGGTCTGAATCATCTCATCGTATTGTTGGCTCAGCTGCTTCACACTGACTGAAAGATTCTGCATCTCCCTCTCTTTTATTTTTTCCATGCTAATGGAGTAATAGATATATCCGGCTACGATCGCGGTCAGAATCCCCAGGATTGTATAGACCGTTCTCATCTTAGTCTGAAATTTCATTAAGTTCCCCCTCCCAGAAAATCTGTTCATCGTGTCGCTACACTAATACCTCACGGCGCAAATACGCCACTAGCACCCGCTATCTGCGCCATCTGCACGATTGTGAATCTAGCCGTAGCCCGCTATGCCGTCGATTCACAGTCCCACACCTGACACAGATATCAGGCACTATATATCGACGTATTTAAGCCAGGAGGCACTAGTAGTTATTGTATCATGAATTCCAATTCCCGGGTAGAAGCATTCTGGATGGATTGGGGCACGCCTCAACCTTTTACGGAACCCGCAACCATTCCGTCCATAATCTTCTTGTTCAGAAAGATAAAGATGATCAGCAGCGGAATCGTAACAACAAGGGCATCTGCAAACAGCAGGTTATAGGATGTGGAATATTTTCCTTTGAAGTAGTACAGGGTCATCTGTACCGTCATATTTTCTTTTCCGGGCAGAAAATAGAGCGGGGTGGTAAAATCATTAAAATAATTAACGGAGTTTAATATAGTTACGGTTGCAGTAATGGGTTTCAGCAGCGGAAAAATTATTTTCCGGAACATCACCCTGGGGTTGCACCCATCGATACAGGCTGCTTCCTCCAGTTCTTTTGGAATACTTGAAATAAATCCCCGGTATAACATGGTGGTATATGGAATTCCGGTGGCAATCTGAACTAATATGACGCCCAGCAGGGTTCTGTAAATATGTAATCCCTTTAGAACCCAAATCGTCGGCAGTACTGCCGGAGAGATAATCAGCCCCGTCATAATGAGCAGATTTACAAAATTAGTGGTTTTGTCCTTTCTCCGCTGAAGCACATATCCTGCCAGAGAGCAGGCCAGCACCAGCCCGGCTACGGAAAATAAGGTCAGGAGAATACTGTTTTTAAATGCTGTCAGCAGAATATAATCGCTCTCTTTGAATACTTCTAAATAATTACTCCACATCAGTTTTTCCGGTAATGCAAAACTGAATTGGTTCGCCTCTTTTGCCGTTTTCAGAGAATTGATAAACATATAAATAAACGGCGTTACAAAAATCAGGATTGCGGCAGTCATACCTGCGATATCGCCAAACAGCAAAAGCCTTTTTCTTCGTTTCATCTCAATCCACCTCCTTGCTCAGCAGGAATTTCTGAAGCGGGAATGCCAGCAGGGAAACCAACACTAGCATAATTACATTGCCGGCAGTAGATATACCATAGAATCCCGATGCGTACTGTTTATAAATTACAGAAGACAAAACGTCCGTTGCAAATCCGGGTCCCCCTCCTGTCATGGACCAGATCAGCTCAAAGCTTCTTAATCCCCCGATAAAGGAAAGGATAATAATACTGTTCATTGCCGGACGGCACAGCGGCATGGTAATGCTTTTCATTTTCTGCCAGCCATTGGCACCGTCTATGGATGCCGCTTCATAAAAGGTTTTGTCAATACTTACAATCCCTGAGACAAATATTACCGTGGCGATGGAAAGCCCTTTCCACACATCTGTCCAGATTACGGAATAGAGTGCTAACGATGGCTCGCCCAGCCAGTCTACCCCTGTTGCTCCAAAAAATTCGATGATTTTATTAAATAATCCTTTGGAATAATTCATAAACGTTGAAAACGTAATACCAACCACGATTGCACTTACCAGGTTCGGAAAAAATACAATAGAACGGATCATATTTTTTGTACGGATCGCACTGGTAAGGAATATGGCAATAAAAAATGATAGCACTGTCTTTAAAGCGGAGGTCAATACCGCATAGACCAGTGTGTTTCGGATACTGATGTTCAAAGATCTCTCTGAAAAGAACATTTTGTAGTTGTCCAGTCCCACGAAAGTAGCCCCGTTAAAATCCCATACTGTCAGGCTGAAGTAAAATCCCATGATCAGGGGAACGATAAAAAAGACCAGGAAGATCACCATCGCAGGTGCAAAAAACCAATTGGAATATGTTTTCTTTTTACTCATACTTTTTCCCATTGCATATTGCAGGACTGCCTGCAATACTGCCACAATAAAACAGGTTGAAAGAATCACAACGTGGCTTCCTTTCTTTTTTCACATTTTCTTTCAACTTTTTCCTGTCTGAATATCCAGTACCGCCAATATTTTAGCGCTGGTTTGATTTTCAGATAGTACAGGGTAAAAAAATGAGGTGCTGCCTGAATGAGACAGCCACCTCTTTTTCAACCATTTAGTTCCACATTCCAAGCTGCATCGCTGCCTTTTTGCAGTCTTCATCATAAGCTTCTGCCGCTTCTTTGGCATTTGTCTGTCCGCTGCCGATCTCGCTGCATATCTGCGGGCAGTTTGCACCTTTGATTGGGGTTAGATATTCCAGAGCCGGTGCTGTATTTCCTTCCGTGTAATATGCCTGTACCTCTTTGATAATTTCCAGTGAATCTCCCTTCGGCTGATAACCGGTATGGAAGCCGCCTGCTGGTGAATAGAAGGAAGTCAGGGTATCCATTCCCTCATCGGATGCATACCATTCCAGGAATGCCTGAATTGCTTCTGCATTTTCACTGTTTTTATTTCCATAGATTCCGTTGGATGGCCAGATGGTAAGACCGGTCTGTTCCTCTGTATCTCCTGGCAATGCGAAAAATCCAAGTTTGTTTATATCATCTCCATAAGTCTCACTCCAGGTCGGGATCTGATTGGAGAAATTAATCAGATGCCCCACTTCATTGGTAAATATTCTCTCTGCTATTTCTTCGATGGTCACGGAAGCACAGTCCTCATTAAAGTATGGCACCAATGATTCATATCTTTCCCAGGTCCTTAGTCCTGCTTTGGAATCTGCAAATTTTACATTACCAGCAGTAAATTCTTTTGCAAAGTCAGGCTCATCATGCATAATCTGGAAATTATCTGCCAGGAATGGAAGCTGGGCATATACGACATCTTTCAGTGCTGTTCCGATTCCGGTAACTCCTGCATCCTTTAATACTTTCAGGTTATTCTGGAACTCATCCCAGGTCTTCGGTACTTCCAGGTTGTGTTCTTTATAGAGTTCTTTGTTATAATAAACGCCGGCTCCCATACTGTCACACTGGGGAATACCGTATAAGACCCCGTCTACACTGGCTGCCTGGGTGAAAGCATCATCAAAAGTCTTTGCCATATCCGTATTGGTAAGGTCAATAAAATATTCGGAAGGATTCAGGGATGAAAGGAGGCTTCCGGTATTATAGATCAGCAGATCCGGACAGTCACCTGTAGCAAGCCTTGTCTTCACCACATTATCTTCTTCACAGGGTTCAATATCGATTTTAAATCCAAATTTTTCTTCCGCGACCGCACATGCCTGGTCTAAGACTCCTTTGGGTGTGGCAGATGAACGATTGAGCAGAGTTAACGTGACGCCTTCAAACTGTTTGTCACCTGATTCTGACTTACCTTCTTCCTGTGATGTCTCTGCCTTGCTTTCATCCTTTGCTGCTTCACTGCCTGCCGCAGTTGTCTGTTGTTCATCCGCTTTGCTGTCACTTTTTGAATTTCCGCATCCTGCTAAGCTGACACATGCCATTGCGGATGCTAACAATAATGCTATTAATTTCTTCTGTTTCATAATTTGTTTCCTCCCGTTTTTTGATAAATAAATCCTATCATATTCTGTCTGTGTTTGAACATGGACATTACACTAAAGAGCATAGATAAATATTTATTTTTACATGGGGAGAACTTTTTATCCATGGATTTTATCAGAATCTCCATGGAATATGTGATCAGGGGAGAAATTTATCCTTTATCATGACACAAGAAAAAGTTTGTGCATCGGAATGCGCAAACTTTTTCTATTAAATTTCCTCTATTATAATTTCTTTTAACAATCTATTTTAATTTGTCATTAAATTTTCCCCTCCCAGTTAAACTCTTCTTCGTCTATGGGCAGCCTCTTTTCCACCGGCAGTATCTCCGGAAAAGATGCATGGGGTTCTGTCTGGTACCAATATGCCGTTGTGGACCAGTCGTCACTTCTGTGATTGTCATGTCCATGTTCAATTGTGACTTTGATGGACTTATCGAACATGATCGGGTCCTGGATATGATAACGGTAATAAGATATTTTTCCTTTCCAGTTGTCGTCACCCCCCAGGATCAGCCCATGATAGGGTGCACTGTATTCCTGCTGAGGGCACCATGCCATATTTACGTAGTCTTCTGTTCCGGTTCCGTGGAGTCTCGGAGGCCATGGCTCCCCATCGATAAAGATCATGTCATCCCCTTCACCCGGCCAGTCCCAGAGTCCATTGGCATTCAGATTATGTATATTAATATTACAGCCTACATAATGGCCCTTTCCGGCAGCTTCAAATAAGACATAGTTGTCTTCGCCTGTTAAGTTTGCCCCTTCAAAACACCAGTCTCTGTGGGTTTCAAAGTTCTCTTCTGTCACACCCCTGGTGGGCAATTCCCGATTCCACAATGCATGGAAGCGAAGCATTTCTTCCGGTAACTGCTCATACTCTTCATAATCTATATAGAAGTATAAGATTAAAGTGGATTCGCAGTCATTTACCACAGTGAGATGTGCACGCCTTGAAAAAGGCATGGGAAACCAGCAGTTAAATGCACGACCGTCTTCCGGGCTCATCTGCAGCGGTGCACTTACAAAGTTCTTGCACATGGCATGCCCCATCCCAAAGAAATCCCCTATAGGAGCCTGTACGCTTGGTTCCTCTTCATTGTCCCAGTAGAATTTCAACACCGGTTTTCTGAGATTATGCTTTTCCTGGACAAACCCATCGTTTGCCAGCGTAAACCATATGTGATTAATGCATCCCGCCCCTTTAATATCACAGATCGTATAAGTATCTCCCGGCTGGATATAGACACGGTCATCATTGCCGCCTTTTCTATCATAGCTGGATACCCTTTTACGCTTGCTGTCCCTCTTAATTGCCAATGTATTTAATGATGATGGAATGTTTGAATAGTTCATATTTTCACCTTATACTGCAGTCTGAAGCCTGTTGGAAGTGGCGCTTACTGATGGCAGGAATCCACTTTCAAACGTGCCTTTTCTGCAATACCGCCCTTTGTGCGGGAGTAAGACCCGCGGGCGTTCCTTTCTTTTTATTTTATAATTAATTTTCTGTATCTGCATTGTTTATTAAAGTTCTTTTTCCCTTGCATACGTCTTATCCTTTAATACCAGCCGTTTTAATACCGTCCGTAATGTATCTCTGGAATACGAAAAACAGTATGATGATGGGCAGTGCCGCAATGCAGGAAGCTGCCATAACAAGATTCCATTGTACAGACTGTGACGTTTTAAAATTGGCAATTGCAATCTGTACCAGCCACAGGGTTCTGTCCTGTGCGATGATTAAAGGCCAGAGGTAATTATTCCAGTTTGCCAGAAAGAATGATATTGCCAGGGTTACTGCTATGGGCTTTGACAGAGGAAGAATCACACGCCAAAAAACTCCAAAGTAGGATGCTCCATCTATTTTTGCCGCCTCTTCCAGCTCCTTTGGAATCCCCAGGAAGAACTGTCGGAACAGGAAGATGCCATAAGCATTGGGGATCATGGGAATTATTACCCCCCACAGATTATTAATAAGATGCATTTTCTGTACGATGATAAACAGCGGTATCATAATAACAGAAAACGGAATCATCAATGTGCTGAGAATCCATGTAAATATTACATTCTTCCCCATGAAGTTCAACCTTGCCAGTGCATATGCTGACATTGCATGAAATATAAGAGCTGCAACCGTTACAATGATTGCTACAAAAAAGGAGTTGTAGATATATCCCCCAAAGCTTTCTTCCTGAAACACCGTCCTGTAATTATCCAGTGATAATGTGGATAATTCGGGCAGAATATCCATATTAAAAATATCCCCTAAGGGTTTAAACGAGCTGATAACCAGAAAATATATTGGAAATACAATAATAATCGCTATGATGGCAGCTATCACAATTAGAATAATCTGCTGCCTGGTCTTTTTTTTCATGATAATCTCCCATCCGCCTGCCTGTGCAGACCTTAAACTAATCTTCCCCGCCTTTTAAAATTCTCATTTGAAGTAAGGTAAAAACCATAATAACCAGGAACAATACAAATGCCAATGCTGAGGAATAGCCCATCTGGTTTGTCTCAAATGCCTGCCGGTAGGTGTATAAAACCGAAGTAGTGGTCGCATTTGCCGGTCCTCCTGCCGTCATAACTTTGATCTGGTCGAACGCCTGAAAGGATGCGATTGCGCACATGACCACTACGAATACGGTAGTATCCTTCAGCAGTGGAAGTGTTATGGTGAAAAATTTACGGATACTGCCTGCCCCGTCAATATCTGCCGCTTCATAATATTCTGCTGGTATATCTTTCATGGCTGACAAAAATAATATGGCATTATACCCCAATACCAGCCAAACACCAACTACCACTACTGAAGGCAATGCCTGGGTGGTGGATGCCAGGAACTTTTGATTTTCACCTCCGCAGAAACGGATAATCTGATTTAAGAATCCTTTCATGGGATCATACATAAAGGACCACATCAGACCGGCGATAACCGTGGAAATTGCATAGGGAACAAAGAATGCTGTTCGAAAAAAAGACTGTACTCTTTTGTTCAGGCTGTTTAACAGGCTTGCAACCAACAGGCTTAAGCAAAAGACAGCTGGTACATACATGAAGGTATATTTCACAGTTACCCACAGACTTTTCAGGAACAAATCATCACTCAGTAACTTTTTATAATTTTTCAGCCCTGCAAAGGTCATTGCGGACAGCCCCGTCCAGTCGTGCAGGCTGATATAAAAAGCATACAGAATCGGAATAAAGACAAAGACCAAAAGTCCCAGAACATCCGGCAGAAGCATAGCATATGCCGTGATTGCTTCTCCTTTATTAATTTTACGTTTTTTCATGCCACCCCTCTTTTCTGTACCGCTGATACAGTGTTTGCACCCTGTATCAGCCAATCTATATATGTGGTCGTATTACAATTCTCCATCATACCCGGCAAGGAATTCATTAATTTTATTCTCAGCCTTGATTACTTCCTCTGTAATATCCGTACTGGTGTCAAAATATGCTGCCTGGAGCAGGTCCTGCAAGATAGTTGATATCTCCGCCGGAAGCCTTTTCTCTGCTTTCTCCGTTCCGAAGATCTCATTGGTAAATACAGATCGCAGACCTTTCTGGTAAATATCACTGTTGTTTTCAACAACTGATTTTCTTGGTGAGTAGGCAAATTTTACTTCGGTACACCATTCTTCTGCATGGGATGCGTCATCTGCGAACAGCCAGGCGGCAAATTTAGCAGCTTCTTTTGGATATTTTGAATTAGCATTAGCACATACTTTCCAGCCGCCGGCTACGGTAGATGCATGACCGCCTTCCGGAACCGGAAGCGGAACCAGTCCAACATGATCAATAAAGTCGGGATATTCCTGTTCCAGCTTTGTAATTGCCCAGGAACCATTGATCTGCATTGCCGTCTCTCCGTCTGCCAGGATACCAATCTCCGTATTATTCCGGCTAGGCTTCAGATTTGCAGATCCCTCTTCCAGCATTTTCCGTTTCAATTCTAAGTTTTCAATCACGCCTGGCTGATTCAGCTTGGCGGCTGTCTTCTCCTCATTAAATACATCGTTATCGGTCTGCCACAGGAATGGATACCATTCAAATAACTGATGGGTTCCCTTCACGGTTTCAAACGTAAGTCCCGATCTGGTATCCGTTGTTAATGCTTTTGCTGCATCATACATCTCATTCCAGGTCTTGGGCGCCTCCATATTTACTTCTTCCAAAGCCTGCTTATTATAATACAATCCCAAAAATTCCATTTCAAAAGGAATTGCCAGAATATCTTCTCCTATTTTCACACCATCCAGGGATGATTCGGAAAAATCTGATAACACTTCCGGTTTTATATAATCATTTAATGGTGCCAGAATATCAGAGTTTGCATATTTCAAAAATAATCCCGGCGCTACCAGAAAGACATCCGGTCCTGTACCGGAGGCAAATGCGGTAGCCATCTTTGTCCCGTTATAATCTTCCCAGGGAATCTGTTCCATTTTAACGTGGACATCAGGATTTTCTTCATTGTACAGATCTACGTATTTCTTAAAGAAATCGTATTCCGCATTTTCCTGGAACATCCAGAATGTAATCTCTTTGGCATCTGCTGATTTGGTTTCATTGTCAGATGCTGCGGTTTTCCCCTGTGTATCACCGGTTTCCTTTCCCGGCTCTTTCCCCATTCCTTTGCCACATCCGGACAGCATCCCTGCCACCATTGTCAAAGCCAATACACCACATAATACTCTGCTTCTCTTCTTCATAAGAATCCTCCTAATCTCTCGGCATTCTGCAATGACTGGCGACGTCTTTCCAGTTCCCTGCTTTTCTTTACATTTGTATTATAGCTTTTCTGTATTTTAATTACTATTTTAAATATTTTACATTCGGTTTGTTTTTTTCATATTTTAGATAATTATTGATGAAGGCGGCTCTATAGCGTGTTTTAAAATTCATTCCAGCCATCTGCACGCCCCACTTTGCGCTATATTTGCCCCTCGCGGCAGCCGCCAGGTGAACCTGACTGCAAACCCGTCTGACTCGTCGCCCGCAGTAATAAAAAAAGTGGCTGCAAAAACCGTATTGGTTCTGCCCCCACATTTTTTATCCCATGATAATGAACCTTACAAATACTGCCGGTATTCAGCCGGCGTCACTCCCACCTGCTTTTTAAACAAAGTTGTAAAATACTGAGAATTGGTGTAACCAACCTGTTCTGCAATATGATAGACCTTCTCATTCGTGCTGACCAGCAGCTCCTTTGCCCGTTCCATCCGCCTGTAGGTAATGTACTCCACAAAGTTCATTCCCGCCTCTGACTTAAAATAATTACTCAGATATCCTACGGATAAATTTGCATACTCCGCCACTTCCTGCAATGATATATCCCGGGTGAAATTATCATCCACGTACTTCATAATATTGTTCATCCGGTAAGATTTTGTTTTATACTCCTTCATCTGGCGGATTCCTGCCGATATCTCCGATATATTGCTGGTTAATACTTCTTCCAGCTCTGAAAAAGTTTTCATTTCTTCAATGTTTGAGACAAATGTCAGGATATTCTTACTATACACGCCATCTATGCCAAAGGATTCACACAGTCTGTCTAAATTGGTCCCCAGAAACATCATATGATTTTTAAGACGCAGTATGCTGCAGCTGCTTTCCTTATAAACTTTCATCAGGTCTTTAATATGTGCCCAAAGACCTTCTTCATTCAGACTTTTCATCGCATTTACCATCCGTTCCATAATCTCTTTTGGAAAACGGATTTCCTGGTCCATCCGGTCCCTGTCATAGGTAAAAATGGTCTGGAACCGCTCATAAATGCAGTTCTTCAGGGCAATCAGCGCCTGCATATACTGTTCTTTTACAAGCAGATAGTCATCTGTTTCCCCACTGATTCCGGCAAGAATTTTACAATTGTAATGAATCAGGAGCCGTTCTGCTATCTTTGCAAATTCTTCCGGCTCCCATTCCCGGTTCCAGATCAATACCGACTGCTTATCAAAGCAGTTATAAATATTAAGGTCCTCAGATAACTCCTGTTTTAACAGACGCTTCATACCGCCGGCTGATTTCAGGGCAGCGGCATTTACATACTGCGTTTCAATGATCATGACCCTGTACCGCTCTTCTTTTTCGGTAAACCCCAGCACCTTTAAATAATGCAGTTCCTCATCCTTAACGCTTGTTTTCAGCAGATTAAAGAAATGATTATCCTCTGCACTCTCCTCATTTTCTTTTCGTTTCTCAGCCCTCTTTTTTGCAATGGCATCCAATACCTGATAAAATTCTTCCTCCTCCACAGGCTTTAATAAAAAATCATAGACCTGATACTGCAGCGCTTTCTTCGCATATTCGAAATCTCCATAACCGCTTAAGATCACAAACTCCAGATTCTGGTAACGGTGTTTCAGATAATTGATCAGTTCCAGTCCATCCATATGGGGCATTTTGATATCTGTAACCACCACATCCGGCACTTCCCTGGTAAAAAACTCAATGGCATCTGCAGCCGATTCACAGCAGCCAGCCAGTTCATATTTATCACTGTATTCCTCTATCAGGCTGGAGATCCCTCTCCTTACTCTCGGTTCATCATCAACAACCAGTATTTTTAACATCTCGGTTCCCCCCTAATCTTATTAATCTTTCCCAGTAGTTTTCAAACACGCTCCAGGCGGGAAATGTATGATAATCACGGTCCCTTCTCCCGGTGTGCTTTCAATTACTAAACCATATTTTTCCCCATACAGCAGCTTCAGTCTTTGGTTGATGTTACTAAGTCCAATTCTGTCACTATCCTGTGATAAGACGTAAAAGATTCTTTCCCTGGTCATCCCTTCTCCATTATCGCGAATCCGAAGCACCGCATCTTCTCCTTCTTTTTCCCCGGTAATGAGGATATGTCCACCTTTCATCTGCCTGGAAAATCCGTGGGTCAGACAGTTTTCTACCAGGGGCTGAAGCAGCATTTTAAAGGTTTTGTACTCCAGGATGTCGGCATCGATCCGGAATTCAGAAGTAAATGCCTTTTCATAGCGCTCCTCATAGATATTCAGATAATTTTTAATACAGTTGATTTCTTCCTCCAGCGTTACAATATCCTCTTTTTTACTGATGGAATATCGCAGGATTCTGGACAGGGAGGTAATCATTTTACTGATATCCTTCGCCTTTAAATCCTTCGCCATCCAGTTAATGGTATCCAGTGTATTATACATGAAATGGGGATTTATCTGGGCGTTCAGCGCCTGAATATGATATTCCTTCTCTTTTTTATTTGCCTCATTATTCTTCTCAATCAGATTCAGGATACGGCCGTTCATATCATTGAAGCTCCGATACAGGCTTCCCACCTCATCCTTCTGGTCAATATATAATTTGTTCTTCATGAAATCCGGATCAGGCGTATTCATTACAACCACCATCTTCTGGATGGGTTTGATAATATACACCTGTATTGCTGCTGCTCCAAAGACACAGAAGAGGAGCACCAGCAGAATCTGTGCCGCCACAACGGATACGACCCACTCCCTCGTTTTCAGCACCTCATCTTTTTTAATCATAGAGATATAATTCCAGTCATTATAACCGGATGCCTGCTTTACAACGATGTAGTGATCGTCTCTGTAATTTTGTTCCGTATAGCTTTCATCCGATTTCAGGATATCAGACAGAATCTTTGCATCCAGGGAATCCGCCAAAGATGCATCATTACTCCAGATGATATTCCCCATATTGTCTGCAATTAGTAATGTTGACTGATCCTTCACTTCCAGTTTTTCAAATAACTCATCAAATAAATCAATGTTGATGTTCAGTATAAATTCTCCCCGATTTGCCCAGTTATGACTGATATCTTTTACCAGCATGGCACAGGATATGTAACTCATTTCCTCTTTGCTGCTCCCCTTTGGCTTCACCTGAAAGGTAGATATCCACCCCAGCCTCCCGTCAAGTTCATCTATTTTCTCCATCCATTCCGGGTGTGATCGGTAAATGTCAATATAAGACGCCCCGGAATAGCTGTCCTGAAAATAGGTTTCTCCATTTGCCGCAAAAAAGTAAGCCCCGTCAATATGATCTGCACTTTTAAGCAAATTGCGCAAAAATTCCGTAATCTCCACATAATCAATCGGGATCTTCTGGTCTTTATTCAAATTCTTTAAAATATCTTCATCATTATAAATCGTGCCGATAATTCTCTCGTATTCTTTTAGCTGGATTTCGGCTGCCTTTGATACCACCGATAATTGATTATACTGGCTCTCATACTCTTTTTGCAGCCAGCTGCTGGTAATCATATTGTACAGCCAGAAGCTGATGCAGCAAAAAGGCAGTATGATAAACACCAGCAATATCAGAAAAAACTTTTTCTTGATAGACAGATCATTGAATTTCAACAGCATGCCCCCCTATAGCGTGTTAGATGAATGTTAATTTATTTTATTATTATGGATATATTGATTTTATTATATATGGTTGCGGGGGTTTGTACAACTCTATTAGGCGGTGTGGTGGATGTAATATATTTATAAAATCAAAAAAAGGAATGACACTGTTTAAACGATCTGGAATGGTTCAGATCTTTTTAACAGTGACAATCCCTATTTACAAAATATGAAGTTTGCATCCATAACATCATTACATAACCTTTTTCCATCCTGATTAATTTATTCCCACGAGCAACGAGCCAAACGGACACGCTGGCGCAAATTGGCGACTGCCGCGAGGGTCAAAAACCCCTTTTATAATAAAGTTGTCCTGATAGTCATAGACCGAAACCCGCTATAAGAAGCCCTCCAGCATATAATTCTGCAGCACAGACTGTGCAGATATCTTCTTTTCTCTTTCAAAATTCTTTACTATAAAAAGCTTACAAAAGCAATAAAAAGGGGCTTAACTTTTATTGAAATACATGATATAATAACATTAAAGAAACAACCGCCCACATGGTGGTTGACCTCAAAGTGATAGAAAAACCACCCATCTCGGTCAAGGTCAGGGTGGTTTTTCTATGTAAGGATTACCTACAAAACGTAAAAACGAATGTAAGTAATGCCAAAAGGAATATACCAAAGGTCATTAAATCCTTAAAATCAAAATGTTTATTATTCTGATTCTTCATAGGCACCACCTCCATTCCAAAAGAATAGAGGTCAAACTCCCTGCACACGGTTGCTCTATATCATTCTAGCATAACTTTCTTTAATCGACAAGAATCCTCCGTATACATTTTTTGAAGTTTTGATATTTTTTTCTGTACAGGGTTAACCTTGAACGTCCATATTGGGTTTGGTCGCCTAAAACATTTTAACACAAAGTAGTGTTTTCTTTTTAGCTAGCTCCATGAACACCAAGATAAATGGATATTTAAATGCTGCCCCACGGCGCTGATATCACCACCTCTGCCCCCTGCTTGATATTACTAATCTCAAGGTCTGCACATTCTCCATAGCAGAGCATCAGCCGAAGATAGGTGTTAACAATCCCCATTCCACCTATTTCCAATTCCAATGATTCCTTTTCTACAAATAATTTGTTTCGTACCCGGCTCATCTGACTCTTGATCTCCGATAAAACATCCGCATTAAAACCTTCCCCACTGTCCTTTACTGTGATCTTCCATTCGTTTTCTTTTCGGATACCATAAATGGAAACGTACATGGTTCTGGTCGTATTTCTATATCCATGATTCAGAGCATTTTCTACCAGGGGCTGCAGGATCATTTTGGGCATTTCCATTTTGAGCAATTCATCATCTACCTCTACCACACACTTCAGTCTGTCCTCAAACCTTTTTTCCATTAACATCAAATAATTTTTTGTATAGTCAATTTCATCACTTAAAGTAACCGTCTTCTGTGCTGTAGAAGTGGAGTAACGCAGAAGACTTGCAATTGCCTCACAGATTTCTCCAATTTCATAATTTTCCTGCTCCATTCCTTTATTAGAGATCATATTAAGTACATTAAACAGGAAATGCGGGTTAATCTGTGCCTGCAGCATATCCAGATTTGCCTGCAGTACCAGAGAATGATTCTGTATCTCACGCTCAATGGAATCATTCAGTCTGGTTCTCAGATCCTGAAAAGACTGATTCAGCGACTCAATCTCATCGCCTTTATTTTTTAACACAATCTGTTCCGGCAGATTACGAATCTCTATTGACTCCATACACTGCTGCAGTTCCCGGATAGGTCTTGTCAGATACTTTGAAAAAACACTCATACCAATAAAGGCAATAAAAGCACTGATTAACCCAATCGCAATGACAATCCTGCGCATATCGTATACCGGACTCATTAATTTACTGTAATCCTGTACAAGTAATATTGTAATATCCCAATCGTGAATTATTTTTTTACCAGATATCTCTTTATTATTCAATTGGGGATTTTCATAGTCCGTAACCTGATCCATTTCCTTCTTAGCGTCCTTCTTAGCAACTTCCTGATAATACTCCAGCAATCTTGTATCTTCTACATTTTTCTGATATAATACCTGATCTCCATTTAAAACAACAATACGATAATCTTCTTGCTGGGGCAGAATAAATATATTTTCAAACTCTTCGTTTTTTACCTGTACTTCAATATACCCCATGTCAATATTGTGGCCTCTTAACACTCTTGCCAGACCAAAGACTTTCTGGTGTGAATTTTCCCAGGGATCATCATAGGGTGCAATCAAAATACTTTTCCCCTGGGCCCGCTGCGCCTGTTCTGCCCACGGCAGTTGATTTACAATACTCTTACTGTTTTGTGGTTTGACATAATTATTGTTATTACTGGTAAAAAAATCTCCTTTTTTATTAAATACATTTACCCCATAAAAATTCTGGGACAGTGAATCCCGGTGTATAATTTGATTAATATTAACTCTGGCTTTATTAATGTCATATGCATCTTCTATCGTATCAGGTTTAATGTAAGTAATGGTGGCCATTTCCTCCATAAACTCCCTGCTCGCAATAAAATCCCATGAAATAAATTCCATGGGTTTTAACAATTGACTCAGTTGATTTGCCAGTTTATCTGTCATGACCTTTAAATTCTCTTTACTGTTTTTTTCCAGCGTCTCTGAACTGTAGTAATAGAAAACAAAACTGATTGCCATGATTAATACAATTGTAACGATGGAGAATGCTGCAAAAATTTTATTACGAAAGCTCATACGACTGCCCCTCTTTGCTTTTGATCATCCCTTGACAGCACCAGACGTCATTCCACCAATTATCTTCTTATTAAATATGAGAAATAATATTAGCGGCGGAATTGTAATCAAAACAACGTCTGCAAATACTAAATTCCAGGAACTTGCATACTGCCCCATAAAATTGTAAATTGATGTCTGCACGGTGACATTTTTCGCTCCTGGAAAAAAGTATAAAGGATTCACAAAGTCATTAAATATATTAACGGATACCAGAATAATTACAGTGGATGTTACCGGTTTTAATAAAGGAAAGATAATATTAATAAAAAACCGCATTCGTCCGCATCCGTCCATAAGTGCTGCCTCATCTAATTCCTTTGGAATTGTGGCAATGTAACCTTTGTAAACCATTATGGAAAATGGTGTAAACAGTGCTACTTCTACTAATATAATGCCAATCAGTGTTTTAAACAAGCCAAGCCCGCTCAGCACCCATATGGTAGGAACAATAGCCGGAGGCATCATGAGTCCAAGCATAAACAACAGATTAATGATTGTTACCGGCTTGCCTTTACGTCTCTGCAGTACAAATGCAGCCATGGAACATACGATAATCATGATTGCCAGTGAGAAAAAAGTAATCAGTGCACTATTGTAAAACCCCCGGATAATCATCCCATGCTTTGTCTGCAGTACCGTTAAATAATTTTCTGCGATATGTAATGTCTCAGGCAGACTCATACTCATTTCTCCTGCCTCCATCTTATCCTTAAAGGATGTAAGCAGTACGAAGAGAAATGGAACTCCAAAGATTAAAAGAGACAGCAGAACTGCCGATGCTTCTATTAATACACAACGGATCCGTTTCACTATAATTCCACCTCCTTTTTAGTCAGGCTTATATATAATGGTACAATTACTATTGAAATTAACAGGAATAAAATGACGTTTCCCGCAGTGGATATACCATAAAACCCGGCAGAATACTGTTTGTATATAATTGATGCCAGCTGATCACTGGCAAATCCGGGTCCTCCCTTTGTCATCGCCCAGACTAGTTCAAAGCTTTTCAACCCTCCGATTAAAGATAACAGGATTACTGTATTTCTGGAAGAACAGGACAGGGGAACCGTAATATTCCAGAATTTATCCCATGCATTCCCACCGTCTGCCATAAGTGCTTCATTGTATTCCTGGGGTATTGCCATAATTCCCGATATATAGATAACGGTTGCAACTCCAACTCCTTTCCAGACATCCACAAAAGCTACGGACAGAAGTGCCAGTCCCGGATTTCCCAGCCAGTCAACCGATGGAAGGTGCAAAGCATTTAGAGCCTGGTTAATCAGTCCCCGTGTGGGGTGCATTAAACTCAAAAACGTTATTCCCACTGCCAACCCGCTGATAAGATTTGGAAAATACACAATTGTTCTGACAAAATTCTTGGTCTTTAACTTGGAACACAAAAAGTTAGCCAGTAAAAGTCCCAGTACAACCTTTGAACCAGATGTTACGAAAGCATAAATAAATGTGTTCTTAAATCCAATCGATAAAGACGGCTCCATTAAAAATGTTTTAAAGTTATCAAACCCTATGAACTGCCATTCTGTTAACGTCCACCTGGTGAAACAAAAGAAAAAGGAAGACAGCATTGGAATCAGAAAGATGATTACAAAAATAATCCCAGCCGGTGCCAAAAATAAGTAAGAGTAAAATTTTTTATTCATCATTACCTCCATCATCATTTATAAAAACAGATCTGCAAGACATCTGCAGACCTGCTTAAATAATTTTTACCAGCCTTCAAGTCCCAACTGCTTTGCCTGTTTGATTACGTCCTGATCATAAGTTTCTGCACATTTCTTTGCATCTGTCATATTGCTTGCACACTCTACACATATCTGCGGCAGATTAGGTCCTTTTACAGGCGACTCAAATTCCAGCGCAGAAGCAATTTTCCCGGATTCAAAATAAGGAAGCAGATCTTTTACTGCAGGATAAACGTCATCTGGTAATTCAACACCTTTTACAACATAAGGACCTAAAGGTTTCTCTGCTTTTGCGAATATTTCTACCCCTTCTTTTGATACAAAAAATTCAATCCATTTCTTTGCTGCGTCCAGATTTTCGGCGTTTTTGTTGATATAATAAGCATTCGGCTGCCATACAGTAAGACCATTTGGCTCAGCTGAATCTCCCGGCTGTGCAAACATGCCGATATCATTTATCTGGTCAGGATAAGATGCTGCAATAGACGCCAGAACCCCGGACAGCATAGGGAACATGACACCACTGCCTTGTGCCAGCATTTTATACGCATCTTCCGGCGTTGCAGCCAGAAAGTCCTCATTGAAATATCCCTTTTCCCCAATTTCATAAAGTTTTTCAAAACCTCTTAATGCAATCGGTGTTTCTGCAAAGTTTGCTTTATTAGCAGAATACTTTGCTGCAAAATCCGGCATTTGTGCCTGCACATTGTAAAAGTCAGAGAGCAGGACCAGCTGAGCCCATCCGGGACTTGCATATGCTCCGATTACAGGCGTCTTGCCTGCTTCTTTAATCTTTTCACAGTTTGCCAGTAGTTCATCCCAGGTCTTTGGCACAGTAAGCCCCAGTTCTTCATAAACTTTTTTATTATACATCCACGCACCAGCCTGTGTGGAGTTCGCCGGTACCCCATAGATTTTTCCCTCTACCGTCACGGTCTTTAGATAGCTTTCATCTATGTTGCTGATATATGATTCATTAGTGAGATCCAGAAAGTTTTTAGCAGGATCCATCGTGGTTAATAAGGAACCGGAATTAAAAAAAGTAATATCGGACATATCTCCTGTAGCAAATCTGGTCTGCCTTATGTTTTGCCCCTCTGTTCCACTTGGTATGTCTTCCACTTCGGTCACAATGTTATACTTTTCTTCTATCGCAGCGATGACTGCATTTAGCCCCTCGTGAGGAGTCTCACGATCCATCAATAAAGTAACCGTCTGCTGTTCATTACTATCTTCCCCTTTTGCCCCCTGGGTATCTGTGGCTTCAGATGTTCCGGCTGCTGATGTACCGGCATCCGTACCTTTTGCTGCATTGGTTTCTCCACCGGTACCACCGCCGCATCCGGCAAGCGACATCATAAGCATCGCCGCACTTATTATTAATGCTATCCCTTTACTTCTCTTCATCATATTCTTTTCCTCCTAACGATTGTTTGTAAAAGTATACTAACATGACTGTAAAATCAATTGTATAGACAAACTCACACAGCAAACCGGATTTTTCAGCACTCTTTAAAATATCATTGGCAATTGAGGCAGAATATCTCCTGCTTCCATCCCTTCCGGCAAATTTACTTTTTCTAACCGAACCTGATAAGGGGTTTTATTATCTATCTTTATCTGAAGCGCATCTTCCTCGCATTTCATTGCAACTTGCAGCATTCCACCGGCAACCTGCATCGAGTATTCCTGTACCCTGAGTATGGTAAAGTCGGGACACAAAATAACGGCCTTTTCACCGCAATCAATCCTGACGCCCGCCAAATACCGATAAAACAGCGTCAAAGGACCACCGCTCCATGCATGGTTTCTGGTACCCAGAATCGCAAAATCTTCCCACAAGGTTGCATTTTCATTTCGAATCAGAGGCATGTATCTGTTCATAATTCTGCTAAACGCACTCCTGGTATATCCCATCTTAAAAAGTGCTTCACTTACATAGACCTCCATATAAGGGGTGCAATTATAAGTTGTTATCAGAATTTTCTTAATATCCTCAAAGTGATCCTCCTTAGCTAATCCACTGAGAACTGCCAATGCATTTGCTCTTTCATCTACGATTTCACCCGATCCGTAATAATTGCCTTTCCAAAAATGCTCTTCAAATTTCTGCTCTATGGATGCCATACGATTTGTAAGGAAATCATGATGCTCCAGCCTGGACAGGCATTCCCCCGCACGTTTTGCAAATGAAAGCGCCATATAATACCAGGCATTTTCCAGCACAGTCTTATCCTGGTTATACAGATGGTCAAACCAATACCAGTCACCAGATCTGCTCTCTATGAGCCCCACTTCATTCATGCTCCACAGCCTGAGGTAACGAACCATAGGCTCAAAAGCCATTTCCAGAATCTCTGCATCCCCGGTAAATTCATAGTAGACGGATATCATCCCTAATTCACTGATTGCATTTAAACTTTGTGAGGGAAGTTCGCTAAAATGGATACCTGGTACATTACCCACCAGACAATCCCCTTTTCTTAATGATATGAAGTTATGTATCGCTTTCTTAAGCAGTAAAACCGCATTCTGATCCAAGGTATAAAAGATCTGAGGTGCCTGGACGGAGACATCCCCAATCCATTGTCCCCGCTCCCGGTCAGGACAGTCCATAAAATTATCCCTCATACAAAATTTTAATGTTCTGGCACATTTTTTAATTAAGATGTTGACTTCCTCATTATCGGTGTGCATGAGACTCATAAATTCCGTATCATACTCACAGATACGGTATCCAAGCCTTATAATGGCAACACTATCCGGGATATAAAAATGGAGTTCCTCACAAGCCATATAATCATAATTTAAGTATTGGTTATAACCTTTTTTACATATGTATTCCGTCCTGTGTCCGGCATATTGATGCATCTCATCGCCGGGTCCTCCATTTACTGTATAACGGTCATTTCTGATCTCTATGGTTTCGTTCCCCTCTGCTTCCACCTCCATATAAGCCATAACATGCAGGGCTGTAGGAAGCTTTACGACATATCTGCCATCTGTTTTCCTATAATCTACGGAAATGACAGGTGAAAAAGTAAGCAGCGGTACCGGACGCTCATAAAGACTCCCAAAATCTTCCCTACAGTGGGTAACGGCATCTTTAAGCATTTCATCATTTATCTCATCATTTGCATTATATCCAATATTGAAACCTCCGTATAAATAGGATGGTTCCCGCAGGGCTGTCTCAAAGAAACCTGGATGACGCAGACACTTCGTTGAGGAGTCACTGTATATGCCCAACTCTTCACACGCAAATATCAGACCTGCCGATTTAAGCGGCACATTGTTCCTTCCTCCGTTCCCATAATGCCATACAAGAACTTCCATAACATTCTGCCCTGCTTTTATAAAATCCGAAATGACAACCTTATCCACATACCCACTGTTTTTCCCATATGCGTCCCGGAACAGTCCTCCATCCAATACGCATAACTTCCGGTTTATAGATAAGAAATATCTGGTATCTGCTGATATACAAAGAATATAATCCCCTTCTTTTTCCACCTTAAAAACCTTTTTAAAATATACCCAGTCATTATCCAGGCGATTATTCTCTTCCCAAATCCATTCTGCACCTGTCAGCATCTCTATAATCCTCCCCATAATTAATTTTATTTTCTTTGAAAATCAGATGGAAGTTCTCCTGTAATATTTTTAAACACACGGCTAAAGTAAGCTGCATCTTCATATCCTACCAATTTAGCAATTTCCCATAACCGTAAATCAGGTTGTGCGCGCATGACCTCCTTTGCTTTATCTATTTTCATCTTCATAAAATATTCTTTAAATGAAGTTTTCTTATAAGTTCGGAACAGTCTGCTAAAATATGTCTGTGAAATTCCAAAGTAATCACAGACCATCTCCATGCTCAGAACTTCATTTATATGATTATTCAGATAATCTTCTATGGAATCCAGAAAGATTTCTTTACCTGTTTTTTCTGTTTCCGGCTTTCCCTGAGAGATACTTCTATGCAGAATAAACCAGAAACTCTCCATTAATTCCCCCATATTGTTGGCATAACAAACCGCCTCTTCCAGCAGCATACTGTCTTCCAGAGTATCTGTATGGATATATTTGGATGCAAAATAAAGAATTGTCCGCAGGCTTTTCTCAACATGAATAAGGGGACATTCATTTCTTTCCCACTCACTGAATAACCTGATTGTAGCTCTTTTCAGTTCCTCAACCTTATAATCCTTTATATAATGAGTCATCTGATCAACCACTGTGTCTGAGAGGACTACTGCCAAATCTTCCTGAGGCTCTAAACTGCTGATCTCAATAAATACTGTTTTTGATACTATTATTCTTGCATTTATTTCTTTTATCAGATTATGTACCGTATCTGCAAAGTCCTGAAGCATAATTTTTTTTGCTGAATAAACAGCAGTATAATATTCTCCCCCGCACCAGACCCGGGTAAACTCTTTCATTTTTGTAACGATATCCCTGTCTGCAATCAAAATAACCTCGGATTCATCTCTGCATGCCAATACCCAATAATGTCCCCCGGTATTCATATCAAAATTTATTTCCAGTTCATTTATCTGCATGCCATAGCGAAATGGAATACCTTTTTTACGAATTACCCCTACGTAATATCTGTCATTCATTAGATATCTGTTTATATCCGAAACTGTGTAATCATTTTTTACAATTAAATTTCGAAAACAGTCGTACTGTTTCTTTTGATACTTTTCATTTAACGTATCTCTTAGTTTATCCATGAGTGTATTTATCTTGTTTAAACTGATTGGTTTTAATAAATACTCTACGACACCATAGCGAATCGCACTTTGGGCAAACTGAAAATCCTGATATCCGCTGATAATGACAAGTTCTATATCCAGATTGCGCTCCCTGATCTGCCGAATGAGCTCAATACCATCCATAACCGGCATTCGAATATCAGAAAATACCATATCCGGGCATTTTTCTTCAATTAAAGAAAGTGCCTCTTCACCAGACCGTGCCTCTCCCACCACCTGCATATCCGGATAATGGCGGTCAATCATATTTTTCAGAGTACGAAGTGCTAATGGTTCATCTTCTGCAATAATTATTTTATACATATACAGCCTCTCTTAACTTTTTCTTCTCTATCATAACAGCTTGTGCCGGTAAATTATATGGATAAACAAACACACAATACTGTAATTTTCAGCACACCATTAATTGTATTTCAATAATACACTTTAGGACAATGGTTATTTTTACCATGCTTATACCATTCATTTAACAATATAAAAATAGCTGGCAGTCAGACTCATTCTAACTGCCAGCTATTTTTATATTAATATCCCCACCACAGAAATAATCATCGTCCCCACCGACAAGATCTTACTATATTTCCAAATCCGATTCCCTCCAAAACATGCAAAAGGATACATTGGAAGAGAATGAAGCAGGAGAAGCGTTGTTCCCAGAGCGCATACTTCCTGCCAGAATACGGATTGATCCTGCCATGCAGCTCCTGCTCCAACCAGCAGTAGTATCGCCAGCCATTCAAACAGTCCCTCCAATCCCATACTTCTGGAAAACTTTGAAGTACGCTGGTATTTCTCAGGATAAAAACGACCTGCCATTGGCCAATAACCGCCCAGTCCCGTGACAAGCACTGAAATCAATAGTCCGCCTCTGGTCACTCGGAAATGCCATTTTTCCCTTGACAGTAAAACAAATAACAGTCCTCCCGCCAAAGAAGATGCCAGTAAAACGGTAACTGCTGCTGCTTTTACTCCCAAATCTGTAATTCCACCCCCAAATAATAAAGACGGTAATAAAATCAGCAGATTTAAAAGTGCAAAAATGAAAATCTGCATAGAAACAGAGCTTCTTTTTACAGGTATCGTAGTCCAAATATCAAATCCGGTTGCGACGGCGAGGGTACTTTGAAACCACAGGCGTATTGTGCCGGTGATCCCATAGTGCTTCAGCATTTGCATATACCCCGTTATATGATAGCCATTGTTTTCAAATAGCTTCCAGGAAGCTACGTTGTCATCTTTTACAGTGGCAGCCGCCGTCTCACATCCCTGTTCTTTTAAAAACTGCGTTGCTTTTTGATAAAGCTGGGTTCCTACTCCCTTTCCGGCATATTTATTTTTTACAAAACAGGTTTCCACATACCCTATTTTCTGATTATTTTTAGCCGAAAATACTTTATAGGAAGCCATACCGGCAATCTCGTTATCCACAATTGCTAAAAATGCATTTTGCGGTTTTTGAAATGCGAGGCCTTCCACGATTCCAAAGCTTTGCCTGCCGGTTTTCCATACTAGTTCCGCTTCTTCTTTTTCCATTTTCCGTATTTGTAAGCCGATCAATATTCGTACTCCTCCATGCCTTTTAAAAACTGCCGATACCACTGAATCTCAAAGTTAAATACCGCTATCCCATAGTCTAATGTCGCTATCTGATATTGAATCCGGTCCATTGCCCACTGATCCTCTGTATATTGCTCCAGCTGAGGCGCAATGGATTGCATAATGTTTTCTTTTAATTTAACCAGGGACTGCTGCTCCTGGGTTATCTGCTCCAGATAGGTGTTCAGTAATGGGGCTCTTTTTTCCTTGTCCACCTGTCCCAGAAAAAACAGTTTTGCAAGTTCCATGTTCTTGGCCTTTTTGTGATTCATTGGCTGTTCTTCCCAATCATAAAAAGCACTGCGCCCTTTATCTGTAATGGAATACATTTTTTTATTTACTCCGTTTTCAACATATTCCTCACTGGTAATCATTCCGGCTGTCAATAATTTCTGCAGTGCAGCCTGAAGGCTGCCCGCACTGTCTGAGCACATTAATGAAAAATGATTTTTGATTCGGCTTCTCATCTCATATCCGGTCATATCCCGCATCATTAATAATCCTAAAATAATTTTATCCATCTGCTGCTCTATTCCTCCTTATCTCTTTGCAGTATCTCTAATAGATATATCTCTTTTAGAGATATTAACATGATGTGGAAACTCTGTCAACCATAAATTCACTCTTTTATTCATGCAAGAGCAGCAGGCGCTAAGAATATCCTTAACGCCCGCTGCCCCGGTCTCTGCTATACGTATTTTCTGCTAGATGTAATTATCACTCTATCTAATCATTCGAATACCACCAGCTTATTTTCCGGCTCTCTGCCCTCAAATATATCTATCAGCGCCTGTGCCGTCACCAATGAGGTCTCTTCGCAGTTCTCATAAGTCTCTGCCGATGTATGGGGAGTGGCTATGTATTGAGGAAAGGAAAACAGCGGATTAGCCGGATCTGACGGTTCCTGTTCAAATACATCCGTCCCCATCCCGGCAGCTTTACCCGATCTGAGCGCTTCCGCCAGCGCCTTCTCGTCTACCAGGCTTCCTCGTGCCGTATTCACCAGCAGAACTCCGTCTTTCATTTTTGAAATAGACCCTTCATTGATTATATGCCTGGTTTCTTCGTTTGCAGGCAGATGCAGTGAAATGATGTCGCTGTATTTAAGCACCTCCTCCATGGTTGCTAATTCTACTCCGTATATCTCTGCTTGTCTGTAATCCGGGAATTTATCACAGGCAATGATCCTGGGTCCAAAGCCCTGTAGTCTCCTCGCCACATTTCTGGCGATTGCACCAAATCCAAGAAGTCCCACCGTACATTTTCCCAGCTCGTGTGACATGATCCTATCCCATTTTCCCTCTCTTATACTATTGTTCAGACGGGGGATCTGCCTGGTCAGACACAGCATCAGGCTCACCGTCTGTTCTGCAACTGCGGAGGCATTCACACCCGGACAGTTTGTAACGGTGATCCCACAGGCTTTTGCTCCTATCAGATCAATATTGTCCACACCTGCCCCGAATCTTGCTATTCCTTTTAAGCGGGATGACAATCGAAATAGTCCTTCATTAAAGGTATCAACGCCTGCGATAACGCCATCTGCATCTATGATTAAGTCTTTTAATTCTTCGAACCGAAAAGGCCTTTGATGGGGATTCTCTATAATCTGGCATCCATAATCCGTCAGTAATTTTTTACCTGGACCACAGTAAAGGGAATAGTTTGTAGCAGTTACCAGTACCTTTTTCATTATTTACGCCTTTCCAGGAGCGGATGTACAAGTTTCTTTCTGACAGCTCTGGATCACCAAAGATTTTTTAAACCATGTTGTCAGGCGGTCCAGCTGTTCCACTTCTTTTCTCCCTGTGTCATCCAACAGCTCCTTGCCTTTGGTTCTCGTCTGGAGGGAATTAAAATTTCCGATCTCCATTTGATAATATTTTGCATTGACCGGATATGCCCTGCATTCAATAAAGGAAGCAACGGTGAGGAAATCATTCCATAGTCTTGCCCTTTGGGGCTGATCCCGGAAATGATCTGTGAGCCAGGAGTAAATTTCGGGATGGAAGTTCGCCATTACCCCACTGTATCCGCTTGCTCCCAGTTCCAGGGATTCCAGCAGAGTTGCCGAATTTGCATTAAACAGCTTTAATTGTGTTCCGTGGATTACCTTTAATTTCTCCTTTATATCTGTGATATCACAGCTGGTGTCTTTCAGGAAATAAAACCGTCCGGTGTCTGCGCACCACCTTAACAGCTTGGGGGACAGGATGCGTTTATATGGATAAGGGCACTCATAAAATCCAAGAGGGATGTCTTTTGGAAGCCGCTCCAGCAGATACTTCAGATTTTCCAGCCAGATTTCATCGCTTTGTGATTCCTCTGCCAATCGGTTCGTTAACAAAATAACTGCATCTGCGCCTGTCTCTGCTATGGCGTTTAATTCCTCTGCCTGATCATCCAGGGAATCAGAGATATGCCCGGAAGCTATGACCGCAGCCCTTTTATTTGCCCTCTCAGCCACAAACCTGGCAATGGATACCCGCTCTTCTCTGGATAAACAGAACATTTCACTGGACTGGCAGACTGCAAACAGCCCTGCTGCCCCGGCATCTATATACCAGTCCACCAGCTTTCCCAATGCTTCATAATCAACCTGATCGTCCTCTGTAAACGGCGTAAGCATTACCGGATATACGCCATCCTTAAATTTCTTCTCCATCAATTTTCTCCTTTTCTGCAATCCAATATTGGGGGGTGGTTAAAATCCCCATTTCCTTTAGCTGGTATTCATAACTCCATTTATTACCTGAAGTCCTCCAGAGATTCGGTCCATACCACTCTTCCGTTGCATCTGCGTTATGGACTGCTCCAAACGCATTGATGCGGTTCCCGTACAGGCGCAGAGTCAGTCGATGCCAGCCCTCATTTACCTCTCCCAGATCCAGAACATAAGGAGCAAGTGCAATGATTCCGCCTCTCTTACTATCTAGTGGCGTATTTACGCCGGGCGGCACTAGATCTACAGAAATAAGTGCCCCACGGTAATGGGATGTCTCCAGATAAAGCCTGCCCGACTTACAATAGACCGGCACTTCATAATCCATATTCCCCGCATAAAATGGGAATCCCTGATTTACAAAATTTCCATAACAGATCTCCCGGGGTATGTTTATCAGCTTCTTATTCCTGCCTGACACCTGTACACCAAAGTCACCGAGCAAATAGCACCATTCCACGTTTGTCTTCGCCTGAAACGCAATCTCCATCACCAACTGGTTTTCACCCTTTTTGATCCGCCCCAGAATTGTCTTACGGATACACGCATCTACATACCAGCCGGAGTCCTCCTCCGGTATGCGTTCACCGTTCCACACCATCCGGGCATTTTCAGGATGTTCCATGGCAAGTTCAGCCTGGTCCACTTCGATTTTTGAATAAATAGTAAATCTCAATTTTAACATATGGCAGGGTGTTTCTTCTGCTTTCTGCGTCCAGGGCTGTGCCAGGGCTTCCATGCGAAGCGGGTAACCCAGCTTACTCCGAAAAAGATTATCAATGCGAAGGATTTCTTCCTCCTGCATAAATTCTCCATCATCAAAAGCATATTCCGCCATATCCAGCAGACAAACATTGGGTTCCGACAGGCGATATGTTTCGGGCTTGGGCAGATATTTTTTATCTCTTACCATGGGATAAAAGTCTATATCTTGTCCGGTTTCCCCTGGGCATCTCATACACACCCCATTTTGCCCAAACTGAGTGCCTGCCACCGGTTCTGCCAGCCTTTCTTTTTTCAGCTCCAGCAGAAGGCTGTCATGCTGTGAACCAAAATAGATTATTTTTGTTTTATTCCCCTCATATTCCGCATGGAGCTCCCGTATGCCGCCGCTTAAGGTATCGTAGACCACAGGGCTGTAAATTCCCTCCACCCATATTTCCCACTTTTCCATATGGGTAATGTGTTCATTCCGGGGCTTGTTGAC